>JAUUWR010000076.1 GCA_030588935.1 bacterium
ATTATTATATTTTTGCTAAATCTGCAAAATTTTCTAATGTGGGAGATTTTATATTTAATCAGGAAGAATATGAAGAACAAGGAAATCTTGATATATCTTTAAACCAGTATATTTTGGATTATCTTGATGAAACATATGGAAAAGATTGTTCAAACGGGTGCAGTATTCCAATAAAATTTGAATCTTACGGGAGCCTGGATATCACTGTATCAAATGCTGTATTAGATTATTCTACCGGGGCTGGTTCTCAAATTCCTCTTAATGAGTTTTATGACACAGGCACAGAAAAAGCAAAGATTAATTCTGATTTTCAAAATTTAAATTTAGAAAAAGCAAACCTATCTGTTGATTCTAATTTTGGCAGTTATACTTTTATATTAAAATTAAATGATGAGCAAATATTAGAACAGGATATTCAGGTAGTTGCTGCTCCTGTAATTCAAGATATAATTCCTCATGATGTTCCTGCATTAGTCAGTGTTAAATTCAGGGTGTTGATAAATGAAACAGGAAATTCAACTTATATTTGGGATTTTGGAGATGGTGCTAAAGAAACTTCTAACACAAATACAATGAATCATATTTATTCTTCTTTAGGAAATTATCAGCTTACTGTTGTTGTGGAAAATGAATTTGGAAACTCGAGCAAGACAGTTCAGATAAGTGCCGGGACTCCTAAAGAATATATTAATAAAACAATACAAGATTATAATGATAAATTAGATTATGTTCAGTCTGAAATAAATAATTTGCCTGAATGGATTAAGGAAAATATTGAGGAAAAAATTAATATGGATGGTTTAAAGTCAGAAATTGAAGTGCAGGAAGACAAATACAGGGAAGCATTTGCAGACGAGGATTATATTAAGATTATGAATGATTTATTGCAATTAGAGATTCCTAGTTCATTTGGAGAAATCCAGACTCTTGGCTCTTCAGAAACATGTCCAGCCCAGGGACAAATAAATCTTAATGCATTAGATTATTTTGGTGCAGGTAATATAGAAGCGAGCAAACAAAATTATGCCATTGCTATTACTAACTGGATTAAAAATAATTTAGAGATTATTTTAGAATTAAAAACATATTCATTATATTATGATGATAGAGAAGAGCCCTTGTATTCTTATATTAAAGTCACAATTACTCCCAAGCAAGATTTAGGGGAAATTTATTTTTTAGTTAATGATAATTCTGATGATGTTGAGTTTAAAGAAGATTATGATGTAAAAGAATATAATGGAAAAATTTCCGGCATGTTGAGCAGGATTATTGGCAGTTTGATAAATTTTAGAGCAATAGAGTCTTTTTCTGGAGGGGGTGTGGAAGCTTTGGGGATAGTGTTTGATGAATTAACAGAGCCAAAAATAATAGAATTTTTATATCCTGGAAGGGTGGATGTGCATAATCTTCCAATCTATGTTTCTCCTGAATTTAAAAACCTAAACCTGGATGTTGGATTAGATGTTTGTAATTTTAATAAAAGGTGTGAGAAAAATTTAGGGGAAAATTATGAAAATTGCAGGAGTGACTGCAAACCATTGGGCAAAACTTTATTCTGGTTTTTTATTTTGTTTCTTGCTGCTTTTGTTGTTTACATTATACTGCAGGAATGGTATAAAAGATATTATCAATCTCATTTATTTAAAAATAAAAATCAGTTATTTAATTTAATTAATTTTATGAATAACTCATTTAATCAGGGCATTGGAAAATTTAAAATCTTCAGCAAGTTGAAAGATTTGGATTGGAAGAGTGAACAATTAACTTATGCCTGGAATAAACTTCATGGAAAGAGAACAGGGATGTGGGAGATTCCTATATTCAAATGGGTTGAAAAGAAAGAGGTTAAGAAGGAGTTGGAGAAGAGGAAGGGGGTTGGTGATTTGAGTGGTGTTGGTAGTTATTCGAGAAGGTTTAGGAGATAATAGAATATAGAAATCTTAATAAAAGCAGACTTTTTTATAATATTATATTAATTGCCTTCGGCAATATTACTAACTTTACGAGAATATTAGTTCGAGAGATGAGTTTGAGTAAGTGGGGGATGAACTTCTCTGCTCACTAAATGAACTCATATTAAGCGCTTAATACTTGTAAAGATTCCAGTTAAAATATAAAATAAAATAGATAAAAAAAATGAAAATACTTCGAAACTTCACAAAGAGAATGTTTAATCTTTTTTTTAGGAGAAGAAAAGAGATTAGTTTGGGATTTTATGGGCCGCCGAATGGAGGCAAGACAACTCTTGCTAACAGGATTTGCAAGGACTGGACAGGAGAAGAAATAGGGAAAGTAAGCAAGATTCCTCATGAAACCAGAAATGTCCAGTTTAAAGAAGAAGTTGAAATCAAATACAAAGAAAAAAATTTGAAATTTAAATTAATTGATACTCCTGGGATTGCAACCAAAATTGATTATGAGGATTTTATGAAGTATAAAATGAAAAAAAAGGCAGCCCAGAAAAGAGCAAAAGAAGCAACCAAGGGAATAATTGAAGCAATTCAATGGTTAGATGATATGGACGCTGTTGTGATTGTTGTGGATTCTACTAAAAATCCTTATTCGCAGGTAAATATAACTATTGTCGGCAATCTTATAGCCAAAAAGATTCCTGTGCTGGTTGTGGCTAATAAAATAGACTTGAAAAAATCAGATATTAAAAGAGTTGAGGCGGCTTTTCCAGAATATGATGTTGTCGGAATTTCAGCTAAATACGGCAAGAACATGGAAGAATTTTATGAGTCTGTGTTTAAGCTGGCGAAGATGGCTTAATAGCTCGCTCACTTTGTTCGCTCGCCGGTTTTAATATCAATAATAATTAAAATATTTATGGGGTGAGGTAGAAGATTAAGTTTGCTAAATGAGCTCATCTTCAAAACTTAAAAATTTATAAAGATATAGATAAAAATAAAATAAGTAAATTTAAAAGTATATATTGTATTATAATAATGAAAAAAAGAGGTAAGATGCCAAAGAAAAAAAAATCTAAAAAAATAAAGGGATTGACGATTCAGTTTATTCCTTATATTGAAATTGAAAGATTATCAAGTGGAGAGAGAGTTAAAAAAATATTAAATGTAATATTGGGGAATAAAATGATTATCCTGCAGGGAAAATTATGGCCTGAAGAAGAAACCAGATTAATCGAGGACACTATGGCGATGGTTGGGCATGTTAAAAATTTTAAAGGAATAGAACTAGCTACAATAAATCCTAATTCTGATGCTCTTGGTTTTTTTGGGAAGTTTAAGCATGGTTTAGCAAGAGCATTGGGTGCTCAAGAATCTATTACAATTATTGGTCCTGCCTCTATAGTCAGGGAAATGAAGAGAGATCCTAAGAAGATTGAGGTTATGATGCGGTGAATTTATCAGATAATAATTTTACGATTCATTATTTTAAATACTTTTTGTGAAAACAATTTCTCCATTTATTTCAACCTTAATTTCAGGTTCATCTTCTTGAATAACTAATCCTCGTGCAACACTTTTTAGTGTTTCCCCTGAAAGAAGTTGTCTTGATTCTTCCCAAAATAAATAAAGATTTCCTGAAGAAACTTTAATTCCTATAGGTTCATCAATTAGTTTTTCCCCTTTATTTTTTAAAAACACTTCAACAACATTAACTCCATTATCATCATAAACATTAACATCCTCTACAATAATTCCACTTGGTTCACCAGTTGTTTCATTAGTTGTTTCATTAGTTGCACTAAAAATATCTATGTTCATATTCTTTAATATATCAAAAACAAAAAAACCTCCTATAAATAGTATCATTAAAACAAAGATTATTCCAGAAGCTAAAAATATTTTTCTGTTTGGATATATGACCTCTTTGGCTAATTTTTCATCTATTCCTTTTTTGAGCAACAAATCTTTAATTTGTTTTTTATTAAATCCTTTATTAATACATTCATTAACATAATTTTTAAGGATTTGTTTTTCTGACTCTTTTTTTGAGTTTTGAATTACCATCTTTTTGTATTTTAAGTACTACTTAGTTATTTAAATATGTTTGTTTTAGAAATTAAAAGATAAAGAATGTTTATAAACTTGTTTTCTTTTTATAAAACATGAAAAGAGGAATTAAAAGTCTGTTAGTCTTAGCTATTTTTGGATTATTTGGGATGTTGTTGGTTGGAGGGGTGAGTGCACAAAATGAGTATTCTCTGAATTATTTAAAAGGTTATTCCCCAGTTACAATTCTTATTCAAAATGACCAAGTAATTAGTACTGGAGCTAATTGTGTATATTCAACTACTCAAGGAAATTGGGCCCCCTCTCCAACAAATACAAGGACTTTGAAATTAAATGCTATTTGTGATTATTCTGGAGGAGATGAGGTAGTAAATTTTTTAATTAGGTATAAAGTATTAGGAAATACAGAAGTTAGTGTTAAAACAAAGACATTTGGAGATGTAGCTCGCGGTTCTCATTGTCGTGATGGTAGTATTTGGCGTGTTACAATGGATAAAATCAATATAATTCAAAGAATTTCTGATACAAGTTTTGAGATTG
>JAUUWR010000074.1 GCA_030588935.1 bacterium
TAAAAGTTTATGGAATTTACAATAAAGAGCAGGGAAAGAGAAGAGATTATAAATTTAACAGAGGAAATAGAAAAAATTGTGGGGGAAAATGCAGATGAGAATAGTCAGGCATGTTTGGTTTATGTGCCACATGCTACCTGCGCTATTATAGTTAATGAAAATTATGATAAAGCTGTTTGCGAGGATATTCTTACTTACTTGAAAAAACAAATTCCAGAAGGAATTTGGAAACATGATTGTATAGATAATAATGCGGACGCTCATATTAAAGCAAGTATAATCGGGCCCGGACAGATTGTGCCGATTGAAAAAGAAAGATTACAATTAGGAAGATGGCAGAATATTGCTTTAGCTGAATTTGATGGTCCTCGAAAAAGAAAAATAATTATTAAAATTCTATAAATCTTATTTAAATATATTTTCTAATCCTCATTTATAAAAATGAGTTTCTGAATATGGTTTTCTTGATATAAGTATTGAATTACCTAAATCATTTAAAAAAGAAAAAGGTTCTGATGATTAGAAAAAGAGTGAAGGGAGGAGGTTTCCTCCTCCTCTTTTTATTAAAATGCGATATGACCCAAAAGATTTAGGAAATAGGCTACAGGGATTATTATATGAACAAGAAATTTCACGAAAAAATCTTTGTATGTCTCTGGATTTATCTAAATCTATTCTTTCTAGAATTATTAATGGGGATAGAAATTTAACCTTAAAAAATCTAGATAAAATATGTAAACTTTTAGAAACAACTCCTAATTATCTAATATATGGAATGTGTGGCAAAAAAACCAAGCTTTATTAATTATTTCTCAATCAAAGAATAAGGCGTCATTTTATTAATAATAAATCTCGAGCCGACAAAGTCAGATATTACTGCAGACATGACTAAATCACCGACAGCAGCTTTTAAAATTCCTCCAACTATGGGGATTCTTGCTTTTTCTGAAAAACTATTAATAACCTCTTTTATTTCTGTTTGGCTTAAAATAATTTTAGTCACATTTATTTTATTATGTTTTTTTACAAGAACATTTCTTCCAGAACCAGGACATTCAATTGATTGAATTGAAACATCTTTAAGTAATAATTCTAATTTTCCTAATGCGAATCCTTCTGGTCTTTTTTGGGGCTCTGGTTTGATGCTTGTCAATGCTTTTAATTGTATTAAAGGAGCTTTAGGAGAAACAAGAGAAACTTTTTCTAGGGGTTTTTTTAGAGGCGGTCTTTTAATTTGCAAGCGTCTCCTTGGAATTTGAATTCTATGCCAAAGCTGTCTTTTCTTTTTTATAATCTGAGGTTTGGATTCAATTAACTGAGGTTTGGATTTAATCGGCAGGGGTTTGGATTCCATCTCCCTTGAGTAAATCGGCTCTTGAAAAAATGAAGTGTTTATTGCTTTTCTAAATGTTTTTTCAGGAGAATCAATCGGCTGCAGAAATTTTTGTTTCAGTTTTTCTATTTCTATTTGTTTGGATGGTTTTTGTCTTTCTAAATTAATCATTACTTCTTTCATAAATAGCTTGAGAAAAATAATTCTGTCTTGCGGTTTTATTTGTTTTAGGGACATTTTTTAATTTGTTTTTGATTTATTTTGGAATCTCTATGAATAATTACTTTACTCAGATGAGTAGAGTAAGCTCTCTTTTGTTTACTTAATCTCCCACTTCGAGCCATAAATATTTTATTAAGTTATTAGTTTATATAATATAAGCGAGCGAACAAAGTGAGCGAGCCTACTTAATTATTAAACCAATATAATTATTTAAATGTTTAGAACTAATATCTTGAAAGGGGTTTTGACCTTAACATCCTTTTAAATTCAGGTTCTGTTTCTCTGTTGATTTGGGTTGAAGCTCTTTGTCTTATTTTCTCCTCCATCAGCATAATTCCTTTTGCAATTGTTTTATTTTGGTCAAGTAGAGAATCTAGTTTGCCTAAAAATTGTTTGTCTTCTTTGACTTCCCCTTCTCCTTTTTCTTTTTCTGAATATTTTTCTGCAAAACTCTTTGCAGAAATTTCAAATAACTGCAATAATTTTGAGATATTGTCTGATAATAAATCAAATTTCACAGACAGATTTGTAAGAACTTTTTGCAAATTAACAAAATTATTAAGCAGAGCTTGTTCAAGTTCTGTTTTTGTTAGTGCTTTTTTTGTTTCTTGAATCTGAACTTTCTTTTTTAACGGGGAAGTTATGTTCCTTTTTGTAAGTTTTGCTGGGATAATTATTTTTTTTACCATTCTTTATTTAAGGAATGGGAATTTATAAATATTTGGTAATGGATTTATAAGAAAATGGGCGCAGAGGGAATTTAACCCTCATCTCAAGCTCTGGAGGCTCGCATTCTGACATTGAACTATGCACCCTTAATTTTATTAGAATAATTGGTTTTAAAAAGCTTTATAGTTTTAATAATTAGTGAAAAATGCCTAAATTAGAATTTAAAATAGCAACAAAGTTAGAAGAAGCAAAAAGGATTTATGCCTTTAAAGAAGCTTTTAAATCTAGCTTTGCTCTTAGGAAAGGAAGTCATCTTTATATACTAATGCCTTCTCTTTTGAAGAAAAAAATTATTAATTCTAATTCTTTTCTGGATGTTAAAAGAGAATTAGTTTCATATTTAAGAAAGAACCCTAAAAAAACAAAAATTAATTTGGATGAAATAAAAGAAGCATGGAAAGATGTTTCAGGTACTTTTTTTAGAGAGGTTACAAGATTAACAAATAGAAAATTTGATCACTCGAAATATAAATGTTTTCTTATATTTTCTTTATGTGGGCATTATAAGGAAGGCACAAATAAAATTTATGTTGAATCTCATCTTAGCCCCAAAGCTATATCTGCTATTTGTTCTGAGGAGTTGTTACATTTGCATTACTGGAAAATAATTAAGGATTTATTTAAAAAGAGAAGGAATGAACTTACTGACAAATTTTATATGAAACCTTGGCAAATCTCAGAAGTTATTCCAGAATATGTTCTAATTGATAATAAAGCCTTTAAAGAATTTGGTTGGAATAAATGGGATAGAAGTAGAGGCTATCCTTGGATACCTAAGATAAGAAAAACTTTAGATCCTATTTGGAAAAAAAGAAAAAGCTTTGATGAATTTGTTATTAACGCCCATAAAAGATTAAAGTGTTTGCCTTAAAGCCTCTTCATCACCTGAATCTCTTTATCAGAAACAGAACATCCTCTGAATTTTACACCCTGAAGCATTGCTTCTAATATTGCAGGGTCTTTTAATTCGTGAAGATTTTTCTTATATGCTATATAAACAAGTTCTGTTGAACGTATTACTTTAATTCCTTTTAAATAAGAATAGTTTTTTTCATTTGCTCTGATTGATGTGTGCAGTTTTTTTTGAAGTAATTTTCTCAGGTTTTCTGGGTTTTCGCACAACATTCTTGCTGTTCTTTCATCAATGACTATTACATTAGGTTTTAGAATCAAAGCTAAAGCAAGTGCTGCTGCTTCTCCTTTTTCTATCAAGCGAAGATTTTTATTTTTTGTGTGGAATGTATTGTTTACTATATTCAAGACTTCAATTTTCTTTTTTTCTAACTGGGTTTTTTGCTTGGGGGTCAAAGTTGGAAGCTCTATGATTTTTTCATTAAGTAATGCTTTTAATTGCAGTGCTCCTAACTGGAATTTTTTTATGGTTTGGGGGCGTTCAATTATCTCTTTTTTTACTTCCTGCGTTATTACAAATTTTCCAGAAAATGTTTTTCTTAGTTTTCTAAATAAAGGCAACAACCCATTCATTGAAAAATTAATTAACGGGCCCGAGTCGAAGATTATGTGTTTCATAATTTCTTCTCCAGCAAAACAACGTCCTTACTCGCCTTATAATTTAATTTTTTATAAAACCCAACCGCCTTCGATTTTCTATAAGCCGTAAACCTCATCACATCAACACCCTTCTTTTTATAATGTCCCTCAACAAACGCCGACAAACTTTTACCAATACCCTTTCTCTGATAATTTTCTGTGACCCAAAGCTCATCAATATAAGCAATTCTCTTATTTGCAGAACTAATCCCGGCAATAATAAAACCAACAACATTTTCATCAATAATAGCAACCCACAATTCTTTTGTCTTCAAAAAAGGACTAAAGCAATCAATCACTTTCTTCCTAGTCCACTTCTGTAGAAAAGGCCGTTTCTTACTCCCAGCCATAAAAATATCCACAATCTCTTTCAAGTCTTTCTCCTTGGCATTTCTAATTTTCATCCAAAAATCTCCTCTGCTAATTTAATTCTATTTCTGATTGGCATTGTTACTGCGAGATTGACATCACCTACTCCTGTTTTTCCTGCATATTCTGCTAATTCCCATATTGAAATCCCCAAGATTTTGGCTGTTTTTTCCATAGAGATTCCATGCTCGTAAATTCTTGAAGCTTTATTGATTTTAGCTTTTCTGAAAACATAATCAATATTTTTTTTCAAATTTCCAGAAAGCTGCTGAATTAATTTCCTGTTCATATTTACTTCATTTCTAAACAAGTCTATGTTATTTTTTTCCAATGCCTTAATCATGTCATCTATGTTTTTGAGATAATTTCTGTAGAAAGGTTTCCAGTTTTTTTCTTTTCTGTAATCTTCTCTTTCAATTAATTTGCTTAAAGAGTAAATAATTATTGCTACAGAAATGCAGGCAGGGGCTTGGTTAATTGAAGCATTGTGAATTACTCTGTTGCTTAGGTTTTTAATTTCTACATAATCCTCTGTTCTTAATGCAGATTGGACTTTTTTTAATATATTTAAAACGTGCTCTTTTTCTTCCATTTTATTTTTTAGTATGATATCATGCTCG
>JAUUWR010000041.1 GCA_030588935.1 bacterium
GGTTTTTTCTTCATCTTTTTCACAAACAGTATTTAAACAAGTATTAGAAATAAAAACAATACATTCTCCTCTTTTACAAATAGTATCTTTTGGACAAGAACCACAATCTTGTCTGCAACCACATTTATCTTCATAAGAAGCACAAACACTATCACCACAACTACGAAAATTCCATTCACTAGTGGGAGTAAGAGGTTGTTCAATAGGATACATGATTGGATTAAAAGGAGGTTCTGTAATACTTCTTTTTGAAGCTTCAATTTTATTATCTCTTTCAATATAATATACTTTATTTAATTCTTTTTCTTTTTCATGAAGTTTTAAATTTTCTTTATATTCTACTAATAAAGCTTCATTATTCACGAGACTTGATTCTTTATTTTCATCAATCACTCCTTCAACCCTCTCAATCACACTTTCAACACTGCCATCAACTACTCGCTGAATTTCATCTAGAGTACTTTGATTAGCTATGAAATCAATATCATTTAAGTTAGCAAAAACTAAAATAATAAAACTGAAACTGATAATCAAACATGCTAAAATCCCAATTAACACCCTCTTTTTCATATTCTATCTAACAAATCTTTATTTTTAAATCTATTTATATTCGCCAATCTTACAACAACCCCAAAACATATCCTCCACAACAACTTATTATATAAATTCTTAAAATATTATATCACTAATCTTACAAGAATAATAGTTAGATAAATGAGATGCTTAGCTTACCCTACTCATCTTTAGAGATTCTTATTTTGTAAGATTATAAGTTAAAATAATATAAACAAAAATGGAGCTTAAAGAAAAAAGAATCCGCGAAATAACATTAATGTATTACTCAATGCCAGAAATTAGAAAAACAATCTTACAATTCTCGCAAAACAGAGAGTGCATTCCGCAATATTATGAAGGTTTTGGAAAACGCCCTGACAATTTCCAGTATGAATTAGATATTTTAGAGCAGGTAAGAAAAGGAGCAACTTCTTTTCACTGTTCAGAAGAATTATGGCAGGACCCTTTAGAAATCTCAACAGAAATGAAAGAAAATGAAGTCAATGAGCTAAGAATCGGCTGGGATTTGCTTTTAGATATAGATTCTCCTTATTTAGAATACAGTAAAATCTATGCAGAACTTTTAATAGATGTTTTAAAATTTCATGGAATTGAAAACATTGGAATTAAATTTTCAGGAAGCAAAGGATTTCATATTATAATCCCTTGGAAAGCTTTCCCAAACGAAATTTATGGACAAAAAACAAAAAACATGTTCCCAGAATGGCCAAGAGCAATTTGTGAATATTTATCAGAAACCATAAAGCCAAAATTAATAGAAAAAATCTATGAAGGGAATCTAAAAGAAATAGCAGAGAAAAGTGGAAGAAAAGAAGAAGATTTATTAATTATGGAATGTAATCAGTGTCATAGGGCTGCTGAGAAAAAAGAACTTGTTACTTGGATTTGCGAAAGTTGCAAAAGATTAGGAGAGATAAGCAGAATAGAAAAAAATAAAAGAATCCTAAAATGTCCAGAGTGTGGAATAGAACTTTCAGAAAAAACAAGAGAAAAAATTTGGATTTGTGAATTCTGTAATATTAATTCTTATAAATCTCCATTAAATTTTGGGACTATAAGAAAAGGTTTTATTCCAGGAGAAGATAAATCAACACAAAAAGAAAGAATTAAATCAGAACAAGATATTGAAGCAGATTTAATTTTAGTTGCCCCCCGTCACCTTTTCCGTATGCCCTATTCACTCCACGAAAAAACAGCATTAGCCTCTGTTGTTATAGACAAAGATAAAATCAAAGATTTCCAGATAACAGATGCAAAGCCATTTAAATTTAAACCAAAAAATTTTTATCCAAATGCAGCAGAAAACGAGGCAAAAGAACTTTTATTGCAGGCATTGGACTGGAAAGAGCAGAAACAATCTAAAGAACAATATTTAAAATCCCTTACATCTCCTAATCTACAGAGCTCTATTGATAAAAAAGATTATCAAAACATTAAAATAACAAATTTAACAGAAGATCTTCTTCCTCCTTGTGTAAAACTAATTTTAAAAGGAATAAAACAAGATGGAAGAAAACGTGCTCTTTTTATTTTAATAAATTTCTTTAAATCATTGGGCTTAGATAATCAAGAACTTGAAAATAAAATCAATGAGTGGAATGAAAAAAACTACAAGCCATTAAAACAAGGATACATCAGAAGCCAATTAATCTGGCACAACAGGCAGGAAGCAAGACTGCCTCCTAATTGCGACAAAACCCATTATAAAGATTTAGCAGTCTGCAAACCAGATGAACTTTGCAGGCAGATTAAAAATCCTGTTAATTATGCAACAAGAAAGTTTTTTAGGGGGAGAAGAAGGAGATAACCTCATCAACAAATTTAAATACTTAATTTATTAGCAATACCATTAACATTCACCCATCAACAAACCTAAAACTAACCAAATAAAAAACCTATAATCTCTTTCTTTCTCTTAACATTCAAAAAAACTTCTAAACCATAATTAGTTGGTTTAGATAACAAAAAACCAGTTTTTAATAAATCATCCACAACTTTTCTAACTTCTTTGCTGCTTCTTAACCTGTCAGGCAAACCTTTCGGAAGATTATGTATGCTTGTATGCTTATGCATCCACATCCTTTTTCTAACCAGCTTTTTCAATATAAATTTTTTAATCTCATTATAATTCTCTTTTTTCATCAATAAACAAAAAAGCAGACATTTAAATATTTTATCAAAAACACTCCAATTTAGCAATTACTATTTCAATAACCTAAGTTAATAAAATAGAAAGGTTTAAAAATGTCAGATTATTATAATTTGTATGGAACAAGAAAATCTCAAAACAGAAAAAAGCATTTTTATGGAATATTTTGGAACTTCTCCAATGATAAAAGTTTTAGATTTTTTAATACAAGGAGAAGACTTTGATTACAGTATGACAGAAATAGCAAGAAACTCAGGTGTAGGGTGGAGTGCTTTCTCTGTTGTATTTAAAAGACTTTTAGAAAAGAACATAATCAAGCAGACAAGAACAATAGGAAATGCAAAATTATTCAAATTAAATACAGAAAATCCTGCTGTCCAGAAACTCATTAAACTAGATGAAGAGTTGACAAAACTAGAAACTGAGAAGTCTTTAATAAAATTAAAAGAGAAAATTACAATTTGATATTTCTTCGTACGCCCATCAACAAATTTAAATACCTCTCTTATTTATTAATTCTATGAAAAAAAGAGTAAAATTTAAAGGAAGGTTACGGAAGGAAACCTTGGTGTCCTTGCTCTTATTAACAATTTTATTCAGCCTATTACCAATCATCTCTGCCCAGGAAGAAACAACAGAAATAGAAAAAGCATACACTTGCTTGGAAGACAAATTAGGAGACAATTGCGGAGACACAAAATCAACAGAGCAAACAGCATTTAGTTTATTAGCAATAGGTTATGATTCTTCTTTACAATCTGACTGCAGGTCTTCTTTAGAAAACAAAAAACAAACTAACTGCTGGGGCTCTACATCAACTGCAAGCTGTGATTTAAAATCAACCAGTCAGGTAATATTATCTTTAGACAACATAGGAAAAAACACTGATGATTATACTGGCTGGATTTTAAACAAAAGAAAACTAACAACAGATTTAGACTGGTTTTTAGAAATTGATGCAAACGAGGCAACTACCTGCAAAATCAAAGTAAATCAAGGGAGTGAATCAACTTTTACTATTAAGGAAGATAAAAAAATTTCAGGAACATCAACCTGTTTAACGCCGGCAGAACAAAATTATTTTTTAAAAATAAGCAGCACATGCTACGATGACAACTTCACAATTTCCTGCGACAAAGATTTCATAACAACTTTGCTATACAAAAAGCCAGGAGATTCTGTTTACTATGTTTCAAGCAAAACTCATTCAGCTTCTGCAGACGGCTCCACAGAGGAAAAAGTAGAATCTTATTGTTTCACAACAGCAGCTGATTGTGATTATGGGGGAAGCTTGTGGGCTGCACTGGCTCTGGCAAAAACAGGAGAGGGAATTTCAGATTATTTGCCTTATTTAGCTTCAATGTCTGATGAAGCTGAAAACAAGAAATATTTCCCATCAGCTTTTCTTTACATGATAACTAATGAAGATGATTATTATATAGATATAACAGAAAAACAAAAGCAGGGAAAATACTGGCAAGAAGCAAGCGCATCAGGCATTAGTTATTATGATACTGCTCTTGCTTTATTATCTCTGCAAAATCTTGTTCTTGAAGAAACAAACAATGCCAAGAATTACCTGTTAGAAATTCAGGACACTTCAGGATGCTGGCATTCTGATAACATAAGAGATACTTCTTTTATTTTATATGCGGGCTGGTCAAAATCTCCTGTAATTACTAATGGAGATGGAAAATCTGATTGTGAGCAATTTGAACATTATTGTGTTTCACCAGGAAAGTGTTCAATTTCAGATACATTAGATAATTTTCACTGCCCAAGTTTGAGCGATGTTTGCTGTGAAACTAAGCCAAAAGAACAAACCTGCGATGAAAAACAAGGAATTATCTGTGAAACAGACCAGGAATGCACAGGTTCAGAAGTAATTGCCTCTGATACAAATTATTGTTGTTTAGCTTCATGCATAGCAGTCACAACTGAAACAGAATGCGAAGACTATGGTTATTCCTGTAAAACAATCTGTTCTTCTGATGAAGAAGAAAAATTATATGATTGTGGTTTTGGAGAAGTTTGCTGCGGAGAAAAACAAGAAGAAGGAAACTGGACTTTGATAGTTCTTCTCATAATCTTAATAGTCCTCGTAATTCTTGCAATAATTCTCAGAAACCAATTGAAAATCTGGTGGTTCAGATTTAAAAGCAAATTAAGATTTGGAAAACCCCCAGGACCTAGTGGAAGGCCTGCAATGCCCCCAACAACTCCCCCTTTATTTCAGAGACCAAGGCAAATAATTCCAAGACAAGCTTATAGAAGACCTGCAACAAGACCTGCTCCAAGAAGAACTCCTAAAGATACTTTATTTGATGAGACCATGAGGAAGTTGAAGGATATGAGTAAGTAAATTCTGATTTGTTATATTAATTGGAAACCCAACATTACTATCTTTTTCCCTAAATTTCTCCCTAAACCCAAATTCAAAAAGATATAATTTTACACTATAAGTTAAAAAGAAAAATTGAGTTAGATTTATCTTCCCAATTTTTCAATCATATAATTAATCTAAACATTTATTAATCTCAATTCTTATTCTAGTTTATGAAAAAAGAGATAACCATATTATTAATCTTACTAATCATCCCATTAATCTCAGCAATAGAAATACAACTAAGCAAAGACACTTACCAACCACAAGAAACTCTGCAGGCAGAAATAACAGGAAATTTTATTGACTCATTAACAATAGACAATATTCTCTTATATAAACAAGACATACCAAGGTCAACACCAGTCATATCTGGCTTAACAAAATTCCAGGACATTTATTATCTTTACATACTCCTCCCAAATCAAGAAGCTAATTTCTCAATTAAAATTGAAAATACAAAATACACAGAAGCAGGTGTAGAAAAAACAGAAGATATTGTAAAAGAATTTGAAATAAAAACAACAAACCAGTCTGCTTTGCAGATAAATCCTGGATTTATAAAAACAACTGAAGATTCTGAAGACTTTTCAATAAAAATAAAAGCCCTTTCCATAAATCAAGACATTTCAGCAGAATTAGAAGCAACACAAGAAACACAGGATTTTTCTTTAGCAGAAGATGTTGAAAAAACAATAAGTTTTTCGATTTCAGATATTGCAGCAGGAAAAACCGACCTTAAAATTAATGATTATACTATTCCAGTTTTTATTATTGAAAAAACAGAAATTCAAAATGATTCCCAGGAGCAAAATGAATCAGCAGTAGTCAATAAAACTGAAAACCAGACAAAAATTGACATAACCAATATGACTGAAGAAGAAATTCAATCCCTGAGTTGTTCTGACATAGGAGAAAAGTGTGAAGATAATGAAAAATGCGATGGAGAAACAAAAGCAAGTTTAGACGGCCCTTGTTGCACTGGCACTTGCACTGAAAAAAAGAAATCCAATAAGTGGATTTTAGGCATTGTAATAATAATTATTGTCGCAATAGTTATCTGGTATTTTTATTCTAAATCAAAAAAGAAACAAAAACTAAGAAAACATAAAGATATTTTAGAAGAAAAATCCAAGAAGTTTGAGCAGAGAATGGGCGGCGAGGAAATTAGTGGAGGGGTTGGGAGGAGTTGATTATTTTATAATCTTAAATAAAATAGAAAATTATTTAAACATTAAAAGCTATAATAAAGTATGGAATATAAGATAAGAGATGTAACCCCGAAAGCATATCAATGTGCGTGGGGCACTTGCCCTTCAATTAATGAAGCCGAAAGAAAAGACCAAAAAGTTTATTTAATAGTTGGAAAAGTTGTTAATCCGGCTGATGCTGGGATTGAGAAAAAAGTTGGAGAAGGTGAAGCTTTAATTGAAGTTCCAAGAGGATTAATTGATGGAATAGTAAGATAATTAAAGAGTTCTTTTTAATTACATAAATATGACTATTGAAAAGCCAAAACTTGCAGACAGACTTGATGATTTCTTGAATAGAATTCTCGCAGGCTTTGTTTACAAACCTTATATAAATTCATTAGAATTAAAAGCAAATGAAAAAGTATTAGAATTAGGGTGTGGTTCAGGAAATCTCTCAAAATTTATTATTAGCAGATTATCTAACAAAGGCTCTTTAACTTGTATAGATAATTCCAATTATTGGTTATCAAAAGCAAAAAAGAGATTAAGAGAATACAAAAATATAGAATTCAAATCAGAAAACACAACAACCCAAAAAAACCACTACGACATCGCAGTTATACACTACGTCCTACATGACATAAACAAAAATGACAGATTAAGAACAATCAAAACATTAAAAACAAAACTAAAAAACAATGGCAAAATCTATATAAGAGAGCCGACAAGGAAAAATCATGGTATGCCTGCCAAAGAAATTGAGGATTTAATGTTATCATCTGGATTAAAGAAGATTTCTTCAAAAGAAATTTATTCTTTGCCATTAAGGTCTCATTATACAGGAATTTTTGAGAAGAATTAATTTTTATTTTTATCTATATCTTTATAAATTATTAAGTTTCTCAGATGAACAGCTTAAGCTTCTGATTCAAGCCATAAATATTTTATAAGATATTGACATTTTTTAATTTATTTTTCCTTCTCTTTCTCCAACTCACCAACCTTCTCCTCCATCTCCTTCAATTTTTTAGTCAGCATATTTTTTTCAATTATTGAAATTTTAGCAATTTCATCATATCTGTGAAGCTTGACAGTTAATGCCGACAGCATGGAACTCAAATCAAAATTCTTAAATTTTAATTCATTAGGCGAAAGTATCTCAACATGAGAAGGCATTGCATGAAAAACAACATTTAAAATAGCATTTAAATCCTCTCCAAGAATTTCAACTTCTGAAAAAGCAGAGAATAAATCCTTAACCCCTTCTTTCTCAATTAGTTTAGGTTCATGAATTTTTTTACTATTTATCTCAACACCTTCAAGCTCCCCTAATTTATCAACAAGCAATTCCATTGTTTCTTTAATATGTTCAGGAGGCCTTCCAAGTATTTCAAAAATAAATAATGCTTTTATTTTATCTGATGCCATTTTAATGTTTAGATCTTCTCTTATATCTTTATATTATTTTATTTACTTAAGGGGCTCTACCCCTTAAAATCCCCTTTATCTATAATTATTATCCGATATTCTAATTTTATCATATTTTGAACTTTATTAGCTATTTATCAACTTACTCAACTCATCTCTAGAGTAATAATTTTGACACTATTGGTTAAAAAGAAAAATTTGGTTAGACTTGTCTTCCAAATTTTTCCAATAAATACTAGATCCATCTTCTCCCCTTCACAACTTAACATCTCATAAGATATTAGTAATATTCTATAGAATAGGGCTTTTTTAAATTTAATTAAGCTTATTCAACACCAATAAAACACTCAACCCAACACATAATAACGCAAAACCAAACACAGAGTATTTCTTAATAAGCTCGCTTTTAGATTCATAAATTACCCCATTTGTTTTCGTATCTTCTTCAATAAGTTTTTCTGTTTTACTTCCAAGTTTAATAACCTCTCCTGTAGAAGAATTTCCTTCAGAGTCAATAGTTTCTTCTATTAGGTTTTCTGATTCCTGGGGACTATCTTCTTCATCTGCATTTTCCTTTTCCAAAATCTCTATATTTATCTCAATTTCAGTTACATCTCTTAGTTTAAAAAAGATTTTAGCATCACCTGCAAAATCCTCATAATCCTCCCTAATTCTTAAGGCAACTTCTTCAGTTTTATTTCCAGGACCGCTAAATAAATTATAAATATAATACCTTCCTGATAACCATTTGTCATCCCTTTTACTATCTTCCCCGTATCTATCCGAAATTATCGTATCATTTTCCTCAAATTCAATCCAGACTTTAACATCATATTTTTCATCTTTTAAGTTTTTAACAGTAATCTTAATTTCAAATTCCTCCCCATTTCTTATTTCATCATCCTCCCAATTCATATCAAGAGAAATTTCTTCTTCATTGCCATCATCTATGTCTTCTTCACCGCAAGAATTAGCAGAGCCCTTAGTCATGTCTGTAAATGTCCAATTCCCATCACAATATTGCCATGTTTTGTTGTCATTAGCTGAATCATTCATAATTCCTATTTCATCAATTAGTTCACTATCATTATAGAGGAAAAGTTGTCCATTATTTAAAAAAATGTAATTCTCTATAACATAATAATCATTAAAAGTTTCATTTAATTCAAGAACATTATCATCAGCATCTGCAATCATCCATCCAGTAAGATTAATCTCAACATCACTGTATAATTCAATCCATCCATTTCCACTGTCTCCCCCAGAAGGATTTAACTCAATTTCATTTATCCTAACCTCTCCCAAAATTCCACTAATCAAACTTAATAAAATAAATAACCCAACCACTAATTTTTTCATAAAAATAAACTATCTTAAAAGTTTTTAAGAATTTATGTCTGGTAATATATTAATTAAATCTTCTATAAGGTTGTCTATATTGAGAAGCTCTATATGAAGCAAGATATTGTAATTGTTGTCTTAATGGAGCTAAAATTTCTCTAAGTTCTTTTATTCTCTCTTTCTCAACAATCTTCTCTAACTTTTCTTTTTTTACTAAAATAGGATTATACCACATATTCTAATCAATAATTTAAATTATTTAAATCTTTAGTAATAAT
>JAUUWR010000120.1 GCA_030588935.1 bacterium
TTGCTATCTATTTATTCTCTCCTTTATCTTTATTATTGTTTGGACAAATTTGTAATCGGTTTTTATTAGTACTAATTAATTTACCTTATCTTTACTTAATTTCATGTTTGATAAGTTATATCTTTTTTAAACTTTTGAAACACTGATTTTCTTGAAGTAAACTTTTATTTAATTGAGAATACATTTGAAAACTCTAAAATCATTACGAAAAATATTTATAATAACTTTCATTAGTCAAATTATGACATATGACCCCCTTCCAACAAGACGTGAAAGAAGAAATATGATATTAGATCAAGCACAAAATTATCTAAAAATGGTTCGAGAAAAGGCAGAAGAGGGGGATAAAGAAGGAGAAAAATATTGGAGAGAAAGAACAATCGAGAGATTGCAGGAGGCTCGTATTGGTCCTATTGGATGTGATGATTGGGGTTTGTATTTATTATCAATAGATTAAGGACGAGCCTGTTAATTTGATTATTTAAGTTTTTCTTAGGAAATTAATAATATTTTGAAAGTTCTGCTTTAAAATTTTTTTCTTCTACTCTGTTTGGAACCGATTTCATTTTAAATAAATGATGTGCGATATGGTTGTATAATCTTCTATAATCCTCAAATCCAGAATACTCTCTATCAACCCGTGACAAATCATTATTCACCTTAAATCCACTCTTTGATATTCTTGTTAGAAAATTTTTTATAGTTATGTAATTAAGTTTTACTTCTTTTGTTGCTAAATCTACAATTCCTTCATTCTTGCAAGTAGCTTTGATTTTAGAAATTGCTTTTTGTTTTTCTCTTTCTAAAGTTTTAAGCCAGTCTTCTAACATAATGGTGAGATTTATCTTATCTTTTTAAACTTTTATTTAATTGGGTATATAGAAGATTATTTAAGTTTTTCTTTGGAAACAAATGAATAAGTAGTTTGCAAAACAAACTATTAAATAGGAAGTGTTTTCAGGGGGTAATCCTCTCCAACATCGACCAAAAAACTTGCATTAAAACTCTTGAATCTTTCAGTTTTTTTATCAAAGTATAGTTCATAATTATAGGGTCCTAAAGTTACTTTTACTTCTATTTGATTTTCTTCTATTAAAGGGTAAAATCTAATATCATTTTTTAAACAATATTTTTCCAATTTTCCATAATTCGCAATAGTTGTTGTAGGAATATTAAACTCTTCTGGGGGACTAAATATTTTTAATAATTCTTTTGATAATTCTCTATCTTTTTTCCTGTCTTTCCTGCTTTTCTTTTTCCTATCAGCAAGCAAATTTTTTGTTATACGAACATTACGTACACCATCTTTACTCTTCTGAATAGAATCAACAAAGTTTTCTAATGTTTTATATGGATAAGGTTCTCTTATTTTTATATCACTTAGTTCAACATTTTGTTTTTTTAACAACTTATCTCCAAGGTAAACTGTTGGAGGGGTGTTTTTAAACCATGAAAAGCAATTCCAAACCTTATCATTTGAGGTTTGTTTGTCAATCAAAGATTGAATTAATAAGTATCTTTTTAAGAATAATCCTTGTTTGAACTGAACTAAAGATTCTTCATATCTTGTTTTTCTGTCTTTAAATCCCCAAGGAAGTCCACTATAATAAAAATCCACGCAAAAACTTCCTCCCCTCAAAACCTCTCCTTTTTCATCTTCCCAATGAAAGTGCACTCTATTAATATCATTAATTCCAAAACCTCCAATATGTTGAACTATATCTTCACTATCTAAAATTCCTTCATATGCTCTATGATAAATTAAGTTTGATTTCATTTTATAAAACTCCTTTAGAAATATAATTAGAGCTTCTAAGTTTGTCTGCTAATCCCTCAACATAGGAATGCAATTGTTTTCCATAATCACATGACAAAGAGAAATAATCTCTATTTTTTCCAGTTAATTTTCTATAACATTTTTCAACTAATCTCTTATGTAATGGAACAGTATCGCTTATTTTCTGTTTAGCTAAATCAATACACAGTGCTGATGCAAGATTCCATACTTTTGAAATATGTTCCTCTACATCCATTTCTCTTGTTGAAAATTGTGTAGCCTCCCTTAATTTAGATCTAAGAATGCATTTACCAGCAGCTAAGTAAATGTCTTTGTCAGTTTCGTTAAACATGTAGTTTGCTCTATTATTTAAATAACCTAGCCTTGTAATGCAATGGTTTTTTTCTATTCTTCTTACAATTTTTCTTAAGTTTTCTTTCATTTTCATTAATCCCCATGATTTATTACTGCCGAGTAAGGAGTGAAAATCTTATTAAATTTTACCCTTCTATGTAAGGTATCTACTCAGAAATCAATTTAGGTATGAGTTTGGCTTCTGCTTTTCTTAAGTTTTCTCTAAATGTTTGTTTGGAGACCTTAGCTATCTTAGATAGTCTGTCTAGATCTGTTTTTCTAGGAAATTTATAATAACCTTCTTTAAATGCTAATTTTATTGCCTTTTCTTGTTTTTCTGGAAGTTTGGGTAATAATCTAGAAACATAAATGTCTTCCATCTTTTTTTCTATAAATT
>JAUUWR010000015.1 GCA_030588935.1 bacterium
AATTTTTTTGCCATATTTCTAATTCTTCCTATTGCAGCATCAGCTTTCCAAATTTCCTTTTTATTTTTAAGCCCGTATTTTTTAATTAATTCATTTTCCTCTACGATTCTAAGTTTATCAAAAGGTCTTCTTGGCTTTGAATATTTTTTACGTTTTCTTTTTGGCATGTTTTATTATTTTATTTATATTATTTTATATCTATATTCTTACAAAATATTAAGCTCTTTTAATGAGTTTCTTCGTTTGCTTAATCTCCTAATTTTTCTCGCCTAAATCATCTCATCTCCCGAACTATTATTCTTGTAAACTTAGTGATATATTATAATATTTTATCTCTTCTTCCCCCCTTCTACTTTCTTCCCCACCTTCTTTTTTTGAACTCCAACAGCTTTCTTTTTGCCCTTGCCTCTAAAATGACTTCTTGTTCTCTGCCCTCTTGTTGGCTGTTTAAGCGCATGTCTTAATCCTCTATAAGACCTAATTTTCTTCAGCCTTCTAATATCAAATTCTTTTTTCATATCTAATTCTGTTGTAAAAACATGTTTGTCTTCCCCGCTGTTAAAATCTTTCCTCCTATTAATCAAAAACTTTGGCAGTTTGGGATTTTTAATAAACCTTTCTATCTCGCTGATTTCTTTCTTAGTTAAATCCATTATCTTTTTATTAGGGTCTTTTTTTAATATTTTACAGATTGCATTAGAAATACTCCACGAAACCCCTTTAATATAAGTAAGCCCTGCTAAAAGTTTTTTATTCCCAGGGATATCTGTTTGCATAATTCTAATCAAGGAAGCATAAACCCTTTCAAGTTTTTTCTCTGCTGGTTTTTCTTGCTTTTTTGTTTTCTCTTCTTGCTTTTCTTCTGGTTTTTCTTGTTTTGACATTTTTTTGTTATTTTATTTATCTGGAATCTTATGAATAATCGAGCTACTCAAATGAGTTTTCTTAAGCTTCTCATCTTTAAGGCGTAATATTTTATTTATTATTGAATTATTATAATCTTTTGCCATCTTACTTTGTAAACAAATTATATCTCTCCTGCCCCATTATTTCTTTTAAAAATCTTTTTTCAATAGCTTTTTTAGGGTTTGGAAGATTAGAAACTCTGTTTTTTAAATCTTCTAAATTTTTAAAGGGTTTTCTTTCTCTCTTAGTTATTATAGCTTCAGTATGCTTTCTTCCAAATCCAGGAAGCAATTCAAATTGATGAAGCCTGGTATTTATCGCTCCTGCTTTATTAAAAAAATCAACAAATTTTGGCTCATTTTCTATTACTTTTTTCTTGATAAATTCTTCCAGTTGCTGTTTCGTAGTTTCTGTTAATTTAATGGCAAGGAGTCTTCCAAGAATATAATATATTTTATCTCTTTTATTTTCTCCAATATACACTTTTTCCCCAACTTCTAATTTTATTCCTCTTCTGGGAACTAATTCTAAAAGAGTAAAATGCTTAATTCCCACAGCCTGGGCTATAGGCATCATTTTTTTTTCTAATGGATAACCATAAGGCAGGTAATCTAAGACCAGCGCATATTCTTCTTTTTCTATCATGTTTGTCACTTGGCACCTTTGATAACATCAAGTATTTTATTTGTTTCATCCTCATTTAAACTAACATCAGTAAATATTTTATTTAAATCTGAGGCGTCCTCTGGCATTAAATCAATAATCTTGACCATATGCTCATTTTTTATTTTCAATAAATCTAACTTCTCCAATTCTTCTTTTATTTTTTTAGCTTTTTCTGCTTTTATTTTTAAAAACTTTTTTAAATATAGTTCCATCTGAGCTTTTTTTTCATTTTCAGGAATTTTTTCAAGAATCTTTTTCACTTTCAAAAGATTTAATGGTTGTCTGTCAAGTATCATTTTACTTTAACCCCCTCAAATGCACAGGATGGATTATATAAGTCTTTTCCTTATTTAAATCCTTTATTTTAATAATATAAGAGCGCCCCCTTTTACTTTCTACAACTCCAACTCTCCCCTGCAGTTGCTTTGGAAATTTTGGCTGAACAGCTAATTCCCTCACAACAGCCACTTTATCTCCCTTCTTAAAATCCTGAAAGTATTTACTAAGTTTAATCTTTCCATGTTCTCTTTGTCTTTTTCGTTTTATCATTTTATTTTATTATTTTTTTGGAATTTTACAAATTAATAAGCTTTATGGAGGAGTTGTTTTCGTTTAATCCTCTCATCTCCTAAACTCATATTTTTATAATATTAATAATATAATATTTTTAGTGTTTAACCAATTAAGAACCATTTTCTTAGTGCTCGTTGGTCATTTAAGGCAATCAGTGCGTAACATAATTACCCACTAAGTTTACTATATTCACTATAAAACTCTTAAAAATAACAGGTTTAAAAAGGTTTCTTAACTAGAATTCTCTTTTATTAATTCTCTATAACGATTTGAACCAGATAGTGAAGCTAATTGACTTGTATAGATATGACTGAATAAAGTATTTGTAGGTTTAGGTTTATATTTCTTTTTAACCTGATCAAGTTTTGTTGCCGCTTTCTCTTGAAAACCTAATATTTCTTCTATATCTGCCGGATTAATTTCCTTGTTTCTCATTATAAACTTGATTAATTATTAATGGGTTTATAAAGTTTTGTATAGTTATTTTATTTTCTTAATAGCCATGTTATCATTATAAGAGAAATATTCTAATTTATCTAAAATATGCATTATTGTTCTTGCATTTTCATCTGTATCTCCCATAATTGTGTGAGCGATAATTTCATTTAATCTATTTTTCTTAGCAATTTCTTCTGCTCTTTTTATTAGTTTTGTTGCAAAACCTTTTCCTCTGTACAAAGGTTCAATTCCAATGGTAAGAATAGTTAAAACGTCTCTTGGTTCAAAATCAGTAAGATATAGTTTATCTTTTGGATATTGTTTTGGAACCCACTCCTTTCTTTTTAATAAATCTATAAATCCTATTGAACCTGTTTTAGTTCCTAAATCAGGAGCTTTCCAACCAGCTTTAAAGACACCTCTCTCTTCTGCATCAATTAATTTTCCTAATGCAATTCTATAAACTTTGTTATCTTTAGTAACTCCTAATGCTTTAAAATCTTTCATATAAAATTCATGAATTTCCATTCTCACTCAAACCTCAACGCATCAGCCGGTTTTAACTTACTCGCCTGCCAATATTTAACTAAAAATGTTTTTTATTTTCTTAAATCTAAATAAAAATATTGAAGCAAGAATCATGCAACAAGATATACTAATGGGTAGCCATACGGGAGCAAGCCAAGGCAAAGGAATTAAGAATAAGATATCAAGAGTTGTAAATGAGCTTGGCCATTTTATTAGGAGATATAAAAACACATAATAAAAAATGTCCCATAAACCAAATGATAATAAAAATATAGCTAGTTTTTCATTCCATTTTCTTCCAACTAGTAATGCAAAAGAGAGTAACATAACTATTGTAGCTACCTCACGAAAAATTTCTACAAATAAAATTTTCAAATCTGGAACAATAATTAAAGGATTTTTAATCAATGCAAAATGTGGTAGTTTTAAAACCAGTTCAACATTACCTGGTGTAGATATATAATGTAATGCAAACATTTCCCTTAAATAAACAACAATTACAGATTCAAGATATGCCATTGAAATAGCAAAGCAAATTATTAAGAATATTTTAAACCAAAAAGATTGAAAAATATTTAAATTCTTCTGATTTTTCGTGTTTTTATTTCTCATTTTCTAAATCCTTAGCTAAATATGATTGATATGAAAGTATATTTTAATAACAATCCAAAAAAACTGTATAATAAAACTTTTTTAAATTTGTATTTAAGCATTCCAGCAATTAATATAATAATCGGAGAAGATAGTGGAAATAAATTGAATATAAAAATTGTTAGTCCGCCATATTTATCTACTTTTCTTCTTGATTTTTTATATCTTTTTTGGCCAATAATATTTATAATAATTTGGTCGCTGACAAAATATCCGATTAGATAATCAATTAATTGAGCAAACATAGCTGTTATTAATGCAAGAAAAATAAGTAATGGAATGTTGTAACCGAGTTTGATAAGATATAAAAAAAATAATTCCACAGGAGATAATATGAAAAAAAGATATCCTGCAAAGTGGGTCATAATAAATGAGAAAAGACTTGGTTTATATCCCCCTAATATGGACCTCCCTATTGCAGAAGATAATAAGTAAACTCCAACTAAAAGCCCAAGTAAAAATATAATTATCTTTAAGTTTTTTCTTATTTTTTTATAAATTTTTATTATGATTTCCATTTTCCGAAGTTTAACCTCTTTAAACGAGGAATTGAAATTTATTTATAAAGTTCATATTATTCATACCTCAATACCTCAACTGGTTGAAGATTCGCTGTTCTTCTTACAAGAAGAATACCTGACAAAACTCCAATTTACTTCTTTTTATATTAAAATGTCGAGTTTGGTAATATTTAAATATTTTGAATAAACCTATATTAACATTATCAAAGCTTGAATACAACCCACTAAAAATCCAACAATTCCCCCAATCCATACTATAAAATTTAATTCCTTTTTTGCAGTTTTCATCACAACTTCCTCAATCTCGTCGTCATCTAAACCATCTATTTTGTTTTCTACCCCTCGTTTAAAATAGTCAGTTAATTTTGAGTGAATTATGTCTCCAACATAGCGAATATTTTTTATTTTATCAAAAGATTCTGGCAGTATTATTGGGCTAACCTCTCCAATTCTCTTTGCTATATCTTTTTTTCTTTTAGGAATTACTCCTTGAATTCTAAATATTTTCTTTTTTGGATGAAACAGCATTTTTACAGCAATCCAATTTGTTATTAAACCAATTAGTGCTCCGATAATAGGTATTAGTATTATTTTGGTTTCTATTATTTTTCGTGTTTATTAGTGATTATCTCTCATTTAATTGTTTTGTTTCGCGCTTTGCTTTGTCTTTTAGTCTTTTATCAGCTTCACTTTGAATTTCTTTTAAGGCAACTAATCCTCTAACTAAGGATTCTCTTCCTATATCTGAAATTTTTATTAGAGAATCCTTTGCTATATCTATCGTAGTATTTCTTACTATCACTGCCTTTTTCATCAAATGATAAACTGGCTCTGGTACTTCAAATGTTATTTTCCTTTTCTTTATTTTTTTCTTTTCCATTTTTACTTATTTTCATATTTACTTATTATCTTAATTTAAGAAGATAAGTAAGGGTTTATAAATCTTTTGTTTTTACATTTGTGGCAAATACTTTTATTCATATCGCAAAGCATCAGCAGGCTTCAACTTAGAAGCTTGCAAAGCAGGAGCAACTCCAGAAATACAACCAACAACAAAAGAGAAAACCAAAGCTCCTACAATTAGCCACCAGGCCATTGATACTTGAAATATTCCTGCACCAAGATATGGCTTTGCCATGAGCTCTGCTCCTTTACTCATACCTAAACCTAAAAGAATACCCAGGATTCCACCAATTAAACCATATAAACCAGATTCAAATAAAAATATAATTAAAATATCAGAGTTTTTAGCACCGATAGCTTTCATTGTGCCTATTTCTCTTGTTCTTTCTATTACAGAAGTATACATTGTATTCATAGTGCCTACTCCCCCAACTATAAGAGAAATAGAAGCAATTCCAATTAAAACTATTCTTATAACATCAAGAATAATATCAAATGCTTCTAACATCTGCTCAGGTGTTTGAATATTAAAACTTTCCTCACCTTCTTTTTCATTTTTTGCTTTTCTTAATTCCTTTTTTATATTTTCACCAACTTCTGTAGGGTCATATCCTTCTTTAGTCTGAGCAAATATCATCATAAATTCTTTAGTATCAAAAAGCTCTTGCGCAGTTTTTAATTCCATATATACTGCAAGGTCATTATCTCTTCCCCCTGTTGGTTTTAAAATTCCTACAACCTTAAACTCTTTATTTTCTATTTTTAATTTAGAACCAATCTTGATTTCTTTATCAAACAAATCATTAATATCATCACCTACCACAACATTATGTTTATCTTCTTCTTCCAAATCCCTTCCATCTCCTATTTCCATCATATCTTCCCAAATATCTTTTCTTTCACCCATAGGCCACGCATAAATAAATGTATATGAGTTTTCTTTACCATACTGCACTTTTGATACTTTTGACATTACAGGGGAAACAACCTCAACTCCTTTTACTTTTTCTATTACTTCTGCATCATCTTCTGTTAAGAGTTCTGCCATCATTGTAGTCATCATAGCAGGCATACCTTTTATCTCTCCTCCAGGCATTACCATAATTTTATTAGTTCCCATTTTTTCAAACTGCTCATTAATTGTATCTTGCATTCCCTGGCTTATAGAGATTAAAGCCACAATTGCAGCTATCCCTATAAAAATTCCAATTATAGTTAACCAGCTTCTGAGTTTACGCCTTCTCAAATTGTTCAAGCTTAATACAAAGAAATCTTTTAGCATTTTGGGGTCTTAAGAAGGCACGGCCTCTGCTTCTTTAAGTTCTTTTTTTAATTTTCTATAAATCTCTATAAACTCTTTATATTTTGGCTTTATGGGAATAAAATGTTTATCACAATAAAATTTTTCTGCTGCTTTTATATGGTTTTGATAAAGTGATTTAGCATATTCGAGCATCTCTTTTAATACTTTCAAGCTTGTAGGTTCTGTTTTTAGGTTTTTAATTAGCCTTTCTAATGAGTTATAACTTAATACTATTTCTCCACCATCCTTAAAACCATCATTGTATGCTTCCTTTAATTTCAATTCAAGTTCTTCTTCTGAAATTTCCATTTTAATTCCTAAGCAGATGTTTCTGCTTTTTGTTTAGCTAACTGTTCTAAATTTCCTGCCGTAATATCTGAATGTCTTATTTGTCTTATTAATTTAATTTTTTTTCTTTCTTTTTTTGATTGAGCTAATTTTTCTAATCCCAAATCAATAAAGTCTGCAGTCTGTCTCAAACTTTTTGAGAATCCTTTTAGGTCGTAGCATTCTAAGGGATTATAATTTTTGGTATCATCAGGATACAATTTTATACCTGAGCTCTCATAAAACTTCCATACGGGTCCTTCTTTTATAAAAAGAGCAATTTGGTGTATCGGTGTGCCTCTACGTTTATACCATCCTTCTTTTATAGGATTATTTTGAGCATCTAAATATCTTTTACTTTTCATTTTCAACTCCTAGGAAGATGTTTCTGCTTCCTGTTTAGCTAATTGTTCTAATCTTGATTCAATCCAATTAGTTTGTTTTCTTAATTGTTCAATTTCAGATTCAGGATTTTTAATTTTAACAAGTCCGCATGCAAGATGTTGGGGAAGAACATATTCTTTATCTGATAAATATTCTTGCACTAAAAAAACTAGATTAGTATCTCTCCAAATATAAAAGACACTCCCACTAATACTTCTATAAAATCCTTCATATATTTCATTCCCATATTTATCCTTTTTTGGGAGTTTTTCAGGTTTATGGACTTCAGACATTTTATTTATTCTCCTTCACCCTCTTCATCTTCCTCCTCTTCTTCAATTTCCTATAAACAATATACAAAACAACTAAACCACCAATAACTCCCACATAAACTTTAGTATAACTTTGCTCTAACAACCCAAGCTCAATCGCCTTTTTCCGAGTATAAACTCTGACAGATAAATCAAAATCTTCTGAATATTCATTATTCAAAGCATCTTTATAACTAACACTAACAGGAATTTTCACAGTAGTTGGAGAATTTTCCTTGAAAAAGACTTTAAACTCAGCTGAATCAAAATCATCACTGTCTATATCTCCAATATAAATATTTTTTTGAGACAATCTGTCAAAATAAGTAGAACTTCCAACCTCAACTTCTAAAAACTTAACATCTGACAAACCCTTATTCACAATCTTAACATCTATTTCATTTTCCTGTCCTTTCAAAAGCAAGCCATCTTCAGCACTAACCCCGATAATCGGCTCTGAATTAACAGTTATGCTGATTAAAGAATCTTTTTCATGCTTGTCCCCATCTTCATCATAATAAATTATCTCCAAAGGAATCTTGTAAATGCCTGATTTTGTATCAGTCAGAGCTATAATTCTAAAACTCACACTCTTATCTTTATCTTCTTTTAATTCATCAATAGTTTCTTCATTTGAAGAGCCATAAGGTGCAAACGGAGCCTCACTTACTGAAATAACATTCCCAAAAGCATCTTTAACTAATTCTCTAAAAACCAAACTTATAGAAATGTCCTCTAAATCTTCATTAAGATTATTTTCCAGCTCAATATCAATTACAGCACTTTCTCCAGGAGCTATCTCTCGGGGAGTTATGTCTACTGATTTGATTGTTAAAGCTTGGATACTTGCTAAGCTAAATAAAACCAAGATTCCAATAATAATTATCAATAGTTTAGTTTTCATTTTGGGATTATTATGCCTCCATGATAGTTTAATGAATATACTTTTGAATTTTTTTGAAAACTAAATATACTTTCTTCTCCACAAAATCTTTCGATATCTCCTTCGGTTTTAGTAAAATATCTAAAATTTTCATCTTCAACACTATCACTCACAGGACTTTCAAGTCCTCTAAAAGGTTTTCTTATAGATACTCTAGACAACATTTCTCTTAAAAAATCATTAGTTTCTTTAGCAAGTTTTTTATCTCCTTGAAATTCAGGCAACATACCCCCAGAATAATTCATTTGCCAGATTCTTTGACCATCAAAATCTCGCCATCTGACTAATTCATTCCCAGCAATTTGGAAATATCCTGCGTAATTATCAATATAATGAAAATTTCCTTTCTGAAATGTAAGTAATTTTGAACCACCCATCATAAGTTCCTCTTCTCCACTACCAGCCCAACAAGCTTTTTTAGCTTCAACTAAAAAATTTGCTAGTTCTTCTAAATTAATTTCTAGATTTCCAATTTTCATTTTAATCTCCTTGCCATATCCCAGCTTGTATTAACATATCTTTATTTTTTTGAAATTCTCCTTTATCAGGTTTACGTGTTGTTCCTGATTTATCATATCCTGATTCATTATATTCTAGGAAAAAGTTAGAGCCCATATATGATTGAATATCAGTAGATATCTCATAATAAATGTCTTGGATATAGATTTTAGAAGTACCTACACCATGTTGTGAGATTGTTGAGATTCCATCCTCAACTATTTCTGTTACTAATTCTTTGGCTCTTTTAGTAAAATCTACAAAATCAACATATTTTGGATTAAATTCAGTAAAATCTATTATATCTCCAACTGCGATTTGTTCTGCCTCAAATAATCTACATAAATACTCATCCTTACCTATTAGATGCACTTTCCTTTCTAAATTTTGTTCTTTCATCTAACAATCCTCCCATCTTTAAGTTTATAAATTTTATTAGCATACTTTGCTATATCTAAATCATGTGTAACAAGAATAACTGTCTTTCCTTGTTTGCTTAATTTAACAAACATCTTGGCAATTTCCTCGCTTCTCTTGCTGTCTAAATTTCCAGTCGGCTCATCAGCTAAAATAACTTCAGGGTCATTTGCAAGTGCGCGAGCCAAAGCAACTCTCTGTCTTTCACCGCCAGACAACTCATTTGGAAGATGTTTTAATCTTTCACCTAATCCAAGTTCATCCAAAAGTTTTGTTGCTCTTTCTTTTCTTTCTTCTAATTCAACATTCTGAAAAATCATAGGCAGCATAACATTCTCCAAGGCAGTCAAAGTAGGAATTAAATTAAAAATTTGAAAAACAAAACCTATTTTCTTTCCTCTTAACTGAGCTAATTCAGACTCATGCAAATGCTCAATATTAATATTATCCAGGAAAATATCTCCTTCTGTAGCCAAGTCCAATGCCCCAATAAGATTCATCATTGTGCTCTTGCCGCTTCCAGAAGGCCCGACAATAGCAATAAAATCTCCATGATTAATTTTCAAATCTACAGCTTCAACAGCAGAAATTATAGTATTCCCTATCTCATAATCCTTATGCACATTTTTTAATTCAATTATTGTTTGTTTCATTTTATTGCAAATCTAATTTAAATATTTTTATAGTATTCTCAAATTTTTCTTTCATTTTTCTTATTTCACTATGTTCTAATCTTGGATAAACAGCTAATCTATAAACATTTTCATTTATAGCTTCTTTATCATCAAAATAAGTAAAATCTCCTTGAATAATCCAGTCAAGTTTAAAAGATTCTTTATGATTAATACAACCACATAAATTCTTCCTGTCTTGCTCTTCTGTATTTAGAGATTCTTCTGATTTTTTATATCCTATTGCTATTATATATTCTATTAGTTCTTTCATCTTAATCTCTCCAAGAAAATCCCCTATTTAAATCTTTTGTATTGTTACTTCTAAGGAGTTAATACATAAGGAGTGATAAATATCACATAAATTTTTATAAAGAAGTAAAAATAAAATAATTTATGGAAGCATTACAGGAAAGAGTAGAAGAAACCAAGGTAACATCAAATATTTATAGAATCCCAATATGGGAGATAAGTTTTTTGCAATGTTTAGAAGGAGTTGCTAAAGGAATCTGTGCGAGACATTATTTTTCTGAAGGAGAAAATTCTATAGAAGCTGCATTAAAATTAACAAAAGCACCTTCTTATTGGGAAAATTATATTAAATTATCTGTTGAAGAAAGAGAATTTTTAGAACCTTTTAGATTAAGATTTGATAAAGAAGCAGAAAAAATTCCTAATTGTGGAAACAGACATAAAACTGAAAGAGGGGATTATGTTTGTGGACCCCCAATGAAGGATTTAGAATATGATATTCATGCAATTAATGGGGAATTTGGAGACTGTGTATGCCAGAGCTTTTGGGCTGATAGTACTGAGGATTTAAGAGGTAGTTGTCCTTATAGGGAGATATTAGAAACTTCTTAGAACTTTTTAAACTTATTAACCAACTCAAGAGTATCAACCTGCCCCAAGAACATACTTCTGCAGCAATATCTTTCTAATCCAATTTCATCTAAAATTTTCTTAGAATCTTCGCCTTTTTCAGTTCTTTCTTTAAACTGCTCCCAAAGATGAGCTATTGGCTTCCCACATGAAAAACATCTAATTGGTATTATCATTTTAATCTCCTAATGATCAATTTATATAATTTTTGTTTTATATTATTTATTCTGGAATCTCACAAAATATTAAGTTATGTGGATGAGTAGCATAAACTTAATCTCTCATCTCTTGAACTTATGTTCTTGTAAATTATTAGTTTAAAGTGAGAACAACTTATTGGCTTCACTTCTTCTCAGAAACTAATACCAATAACATAGCCAGCTTAACTATCTGTGTTCGGAATGGGAACAGGTGTTTCCTAACTATCATGGCTGTTCTCAATTATACCTAAAATTAGAGATTTATAAAGCTTTTTATATAGATAATTATTAACAAAATTATGTGGAGGTTCCCGAGCGGTCAAAGGGGCAAGACTCAAGATCTTGTGGCTTAGTGCCTTCCCAGGTTCGAATCCTGGCCTCCACATCAACCCTAGGAAAAGAGTTCTGATAAATAAAATGAAAATCAAAGCAGATTTACACAATCATTTAAGTACTTTTAGCAACATCCCAAGAGAATTCAACAAAACAATAGATATAACCAAGAAAAGATTGGGCACTAAGGGAATTTTAGGAATAATAAATACTAATGATAAAAGATACGAAACCTTCTCAAATTTATCTGGTTATGATAGGGAAAATATTGGAAATGCACTTTATATTCCAAAAAAAGATATTTGGGTTTTAAGAGGGCAGGAAGTTTTTACAAAACAAGGACATTTAATAGTGGTTGGACTTGAAGCTGGATTTAATTTACAAAATAATAGAAATTTAGAAGATTCTCTAAAAGAATCAAAGGATAATAAAGGGATTATAATAGCAGTTCATTCATTTTTTATAGGTGGAATAGGCCCTTATTTAATAAAAAACCATAAATTATTAAAATATTTTGATGGAATTGAAGTCCGTAATGGAGAAGCTTTTTACGGAAATAAAAAAGCAAAAATGTTTTATGAATTAATCAAGGATGATTTTGATCTTGGAGCACTTTCTTTTTCAGATGGACACTCATTATATGAAATTGGTAATTGTTATACTTCACTTAACAATTTTTCTTTTAATGATAGTGAAGAATTAAACAATAATCTAAGAGAATCAATAAAACAACACAAAAAGTATTCTAAAGACAAACAACATTTTTCTTTTTTAGGTTCATTAGAACACTCTCTAAAATTTGCGCCAATAGCAGCTTTTTCTAAAATAAAAAACTAACCAAACAAACTAAAAACCCCTTTCTGAATTAGAAAAATTGCCACCAGAATAACTACTATTTTTGGAAGAACAATCGAACTTCCAGTTATGATAATTACAGCACAAATTATATCTAAAAAACTTGTAACACTTAATCCAGTTATAAAAATAATACCTTTTACCAATAAAAACAAGCCCAAGATTAAAATAAAACTTTTCGGAATTATATTGAAAATTCCAAATAACCAAAAACATAATCCTATAAATATATCTAAGATTCCTAATATCTTTATTATCATTTATCTTTAATTATAATCTTATTTAAAAATCTTTATATTATTAATATCACTAATTTACAAAAATATACGTTCGATGGAGGAGAAACAAGCAACTTATAAAAAGCTTAAGCTTTCCATTTATAAAACTTAATAATTTATAACATTATTAAAATAAAATTAAATTAAATAAAATCCAATACCTTTTAAAATAAGAATTCTTAATAATTATAAGCTCCTGTAGCTCAGCTGGATAGAGCACAAGGTTCCTAACCTTGGGGTCGCAGGTTCAAATCCTGTCAGGAGCATTTTTATATTAAAAACATTTAAAAAACCATCAAAGCTTCTTAAATTATGCGTGGATAGTTTAGTGGTAGAATCTCTCGCTTCCAACGAGAAGACCTGGGTCCGATTCCCAGTCCGCGCATTTATTTAAAATGGACGACGCAAATGCGCTAATAAACGAAATAGAACAACAAGAGCAAAAAATAACAAAGAAATTCGCAAACTGGTACAACAAAAACTACAAATTCTTGCTCTTAATCCCATTAATATTATTAATCCTGGCATTAGGTTATATTGGATATTTTTATTCTGTTAATGGAGACTTCATCAGGAAAGATGTTTCTTTAACAGGAGGAACAACCATAACAATTTTTACTGAACAAGAAATAAATACAAATAATTTAAAACAATCCCTTTCTGAAAAATTACAAGATTTTAATATAAGAGAACTTTCAGATTTCAGAACAGGTAGACAAGAAGCAGTAATTATTGAAAGTTCAATTGACTCAAATGAGTTAAAACAAATCTTAGAAGAAATTTTAGAGTATGAACTTACAGAAGAAAACTCCAGTATTGAATTCACAGGCTCTGGCTTGAGCCAGTCTTTTTATAGGCAATTGCAAATTGCAATATTAATCTCTTTTATTTTAATGGCAATTGTTGTCTTTATTATTTTTAGAACTTTAGCACCAAGCGCAGCAGTTGTCCTTTCAGCTTTTGCAGACATTATAATGACTTTGGCTTTAGTTAATTTTTTAGGAATAAGAGTTTCAAGTGCAGGAATTATTGCATTCTTAATGTTAATTGGTTATTCAGTAGACACAGATATTATGCTCACCACCAGATTATTAAAAAGAAGAGATTTAGAAATCAATAAAAGACTTTCAAATGCATTTAAAACAGGGCTGACTATGACTTTGACTTCTATTGTCGCAATAAGCGTTGCCCTAATTTTGACTCAATCTTTTTCAGAAGTACTAAAACAAATTTTCACCATCCTGCTAATCGGTCTAAGTTTTGACATCCTCAACACCTGGATTACAAATGCTTCAATATTAAAATGGTATTTGGAAAGGAGGGAAAAATAAAGTAGGTTCGCTCATTCCATTCGTTCACCCATATTATAAACTGATAACTTAATAAAATATTAATGGGACGAGAGAGAAGATTAAGATAACAAAAGGGTTTAAGCTGTTCATTGAAGAGCTTAAAATATTTAACAAATACTAAGGAAAAATAAAAAATAAAATGGCAAAAATAAGCTGGAAAATATGGGTATTAATTTTTGCAGTTATGGCTTCTTTGTTAGCTATAGTCCCCTTAGATTTTTCTAAAGGATTAGAAATTAGTTTAGTTGAGCAAAACTCAACATCTTTTGAACAGGGTTTAAGAGCAGGCCAGATAATCACCCACATTGATGGACAGCAAATAACTTCTTTAGAAGATTATCAAAATGCTATTAACGAAAAATTCCCTGCGCAGGAAAATATAAAACTAACAATAACAACCAAAGATAATGAATTTATTCTTTTTACTAATGAAACCCTTAAAATAGATGTAAGGGAAATTGATAAAACAAGAATTAAAACAGGTTTGGATTTATCAGGGGGAGCAAGAGCATTAGTGATTGCCGAAGATAAAAAATTAAATTCCCAGGAATTAGCAGACCTCATCGCAGTAACAAGCCAGAGATTAAATGTTTATGGGCTAAAAGATATTCAAATAAGACCAGTTACTGACCTTTCTGGAAAAAATTACATGTTAATTGAAATTGCAGGCTCAACATCAAAAGAACTTGAAAATTTAATTGCCAAACAGGGAAAATTTGAAGCTAAAATCGGAAATGAAACAGTATTTATTGGTGGAGAAAAAGACATAACCTATGTTGCAAGAACAGGAGAGCAATCTGGAATTTACTCTTGCAATGATGTACAGGATGGAAGCATTTGCAGTTTTAGATTTACAATTTCTTTAAGCGAACAAGCTGCAAAAAGACACGCAGAAATAACAAATAAATTAGACATTAGCGCAGAAAATCCAGAATATTTATCTGAAAAATTAGATTTATATTTGGATGACAGTTTAGTTGATTCTTTATTTATTTCTAAAGATTTGAAAGGAAGAGAAACTACTCAAATTTCAATTCAGGGTTCTGGAACCGGACAAATAAGAAACCAGGCTTACGATTCTGCAGTTGAAGATATGAAACAGCTTCAGACAGTTTTAATCACAGGAAGTCTCCCATTCAAACTTAAAATAGAAAAATTAGACATGATCTCACCTTTATTAGGAGAAAAATTCATTAATTCAATTTTGATTGCAGGTTTAGCAGCAATTTTTGCAGTAGGACTTATGATTTTTTTTAGGTATAGAAAAATAAAATTATCTCTTGCTGTTTTGTTAACTTCTCTCTGCGAAGTTTTAATTATTTTAGGAATCTCATCATTATTTAGAAGAAACTTAGACCTTCCCGCAATAGCAGGAATAATTGCAGCAATAGGAACAGGAGTAGACTCTCAAATAATTATTTTAGATGAAGCTCAAATAACCTTTCTTTCCCTCAAAGAAAGAATAAAAAGAGCCTTGTTTATTATTTTAGGAACCTATGTAACTACTTTATTTGCTTTAATGCCTCTTTTGTGGGCAGGAGCAGGACTCTTAAAAGGATTTGCAATAACAACTATCATTGGAATCAGTGCAGGAGTTTTCATAACACGTCCTGCTTTTGCTGAGATTGTTAAGAGGATTTTGAAAGAGTAAAATGAATGCAAAAATACCTGAAGAAGAATACAAAAAGATTTTAGAAAATATGCCTATCTGTTGTGTAAATTTAGTAATTGCGCATAATAATAAAGTTTTGCTTATTCGTAGAAAAAACGAACCTGAAAAAAATAAATGGTGGATTCCCGGGGGAAGAATTTATAAAAATGAAAAATTAAAAGACGCAGCCATTAGAAAAGCAAAAGAATAAGTTAATTTAAATGTTA
>JAUUWR010000102.1 GCA_030588935.1 bacterium
TCTGAGGGAACTCTTAACTCTTTACTCCTACTTTTTTACTCCATTAATAGGGGCTACCCCAGGGGAGGCCTAAAAAGAGTAATTTAAAGACGTCTAAAAGCCTAAATAGGCTAAAACCCTCCCTAGAGGACTGATTTTTCAGGGATAAGAGAGAGAACGGCTGGTTTTCAGAGAGGAGCCCTTGACTGGCAGTCAAGATGACGAAGATTAATACATATTAATTTTAATTTCTGACATTTTTGGATTTACGATATATTATTCATTATTTTTACAAATAGTGTTATAATTTCATCTGTTTTGCTCAAAAGTATTTTTTTTGATTAAGGGGTAAAATTGGATAAGCCGTTCAATCGCAGGGATATTGGTTATTCTATAATATCAAGATTTGAGGAAGCATTTAGATCCTTTCTTAATGATAAACTACAAGTTTTTTTTAGTAATTATTTAGATGGCATACCAGATGATATTATTAGAAAAGCACAAGATAGAACAGAAAAAACTGATTGGGATAGTCTAGTTGATTTTCTAGAAGATATCGACTTTCCTGATTTAAAAGAGATTGTATGTAAAAAAGATATTTTTTCTCAGTATTTTCCAAACATAAACATATCAAAAGAAGAATTTCACTTATATATGGATGAATTATATAGTCTAAGATGTAAAATTGCCCATATAAGAAATTATTTTACAAGCTTAGATTTAGATAAACTTTTTGAATTAACGAGTATAATTGCCTCAAATTTTGAAAATTATGGTGAGGATTTTAGAAAAACGATTAATATATTAAAAGAACATCCTGAAGATGTTGTTATTCCAGTTCCTCCAGATTTTATATGTGATGACCTCGGTATTATAGGAATATTAAATAATATTCCTATCCCTGATTATGAATATGAGGGAGGGTTTGTTGGCAGAACAGAGGATATAAGACAAATTATAAGCCTTATAAAAGCACGACAAGTAGTAACTATTTCGGGTGCAGGAGGAGTTGGAAAAACAGCATTAGCTCTAAGAATAATTCAGGAGGTTGCGAACAAAGAGCCAGATTTATTTGATGGCATTGTTTGGATGAGTGCAAAAGAAGCTAGATTATCATACCTAGGAATAGAAGATATTGAACCAACGATAAAAGATTATGAAGAATTGTTAAATATTATTGCTGAAGTTATGGGGTTTGAAAATATAAGAGAACCCGTTGTAGAGAAAGAAGAAGATGTGAAAATAATATTTGAATTATCTAATTGTATTTTGATTGTAATAGATAATCTTGAAACAATTTCTGATGAAAGGATTATTAACTTCGTTCTTGATGCACACCCCAAAATTAAAATACTAATTACAAGCAGAAAAGGACTGGGCCAAGTTGAAAGAAGGTATGACCTTAAACAGTTAAAAGAAAAGGAAGCCATTCATTTATTTAGACAAGTAGCAAGAGATAAGAATTTAGATAGTCTAGCAAGATTAGACGACGATACTATCAAATCTTATGTAAAAAAGGTTGCTTGTTATCCTTTAGCAATTAAGTGGATAATTGGTCAAACGGCAATAGGACAAGATATCAATACAGTAATAGAGTCAATTGACGAAACGACAAGCGACATTTCACTTTTCTGTTTTGAACAAATTTTTAATTCACTATCAAATGATGCTAAAAAGATTATTTGTGCTCTAAGTGTATTCGATGAGCCACCTCCTGCGGGAGTTTTAAAATATGTTGTCGATCTTTCACAACATAATTTTGATGATGGAATTCGGGAACTCATATTAGTTTCACTTATTATTCCTGAGGGCTATACAAACGAGAAAAATGAAATAATTTCACAATACTCTCTACTTTCTTTAACTCGTGGATATGTTCGTCAGCAATTAGATAAAGATACAATTTTAAAGAGAGACATAGATGAACGATTAAGAACAGTTCAAACTACAATTGAAGAAGCAACAAGAGCAAAGAAAAGATATCGTTTTAGTTTGGCCAATTTAGGAGCTACAACAGAAGAAGAGAAAGTAGCAGCAGTGATTGCACAAACCGCTTGGCAAAAATATCAGGCTGGAAATTACTTAGATGCAGTAGAAGAATATAAACGAGCAATTGAAATTGCTCCTAGATTTTCAGCCTTATATAGAAATTGGGCGGTAGTGGAATCGCAAGAAGGTCATTCTAAAGAAGCGGATGATTTAATGGATAAGGCAGCAAAACTTAATCCATCTGACCCACAAATTTGGCTAACTTGGGGAAACATAAAAAGAAAAGATGATAGGATCAAAGAAGCAGAAAAATATTATAATAAGGCCTATGAACTTTCTCCGGATGACCATGTTGTTCTAAATTCTCTTGGTCAAGCTAAATGCAGATTAGGTGAACATGTGGAAGCTGATAAATTGTTTAAGGAAGCTATTCAGAAAAAAGAAGCTGGCTCCTCTGTTCGTCATGAGATTATTAATTACTCAAGTATTGCTGATAATTTGCGGCGTTGGGCAGAGGCCTTAATTGAAGATAGGAATTACGAAGAAGCAGAAAAAAAACTATTTGAAGCACATGAGACTATAACAAAGGCAGTAGAATTAGATAGAAGAGATAATAAATCTCAAGATTTAATGCGGCGTATACTTATTAATTTAGGATTTTTTTATAAAAAGGCTGGTGATTCTCAGAAAGCACTTAAATATTTCGCAGATGCAGTTGTTGATTATGCATGGTCCTATAAACAAAGGAAGGACAAAATAATTAGTGCAATTCAAGTCATTAAGATTTGTTTTAAAGAAGAAAATCTTGATATGGCCAGAAAGTATATTACTCCTGATCTTTTTAAAATCGTTAGAGGCCCTGATTTAAAAAAAGAGTTATATGCTTACAAAAAATTAATATAAAAAAGACATAATTTTCAGAAAGGAAAAATTATAAATGTAGTTCCTAATAGAGGATATGCTATTATTGAATCCTTTTCTGCTCCCGGAAATACATACTTGGGCCATATAAATGAGTTTTATAAATATATTGATTTGACTTCAGTAAATATTTTGGGAAAAATTGTTGGTTTTACTGGAGAAGAATTTAAAACTGAAGACGGATCAAAAAAAGTCGCAAAAAATATTATCTTTCTATAATTATCATTTTTTAGGCGAGTGGAATCCAAAGACCCTAAAGCCCTG
>JAUUWR010000080.1 GCA_030588935.1 bacterium
CAGGGCTTTAGGGGATTTGGCTTCCAGTTGGCTCAATATATTTGATATCTTAATTAAATATAAGATTTTTTCTCCCTTTAAAACTTTAATTTGGCATATGAAATCATGTCTTTATGAAATTTATCGTCACTGTTTTCAAAAGCATACTCAATGTTATGAATTAAATACTTAATTTTATTAAGATTGTTATCATTTATGAAGTTCTCCTTCATAAAGTTTTTAAGTGTTATCAAAATCATAAAACTAGCGTAATTCAAAAATGAACCATAGTATTTCTTATCTATATCTGGATAAAATAAGCTTCTTTGAGTTTTTTTAAAGAAAATCTCATAAACATTAATGATTAAGCTGGAGTAGGATTTATGGACGGATAAGTGTAAATTAGATTCAAAAGTTCTTATTGGAAATTTCAATTTATCTGGAATGTTAGCATAGTGAAATTTTTTTATTTTTTTATCTTTCCTTATTCGCAGTTTATTGATAGCTTCAAACTTCTCTTCGTCAGATAAACTATTAAATTCATCTGAATGTTTTGAACCCAAATAATCAATAAAAGATAAAACACCATTATGAATTGCATTGATTCCTATATTTAATTCATAAACACTTCTAAGCAAACTTAAAGACTCAAATACATATCCCTTTTTGGCTAATATATATGATGAACGAAACCGCTTTATGATTTCTGAATACAACAACACTATTCCATCTTTATCTAAATTTAGCTTAGACAAAGTATTATTAATATCATCAGTAAATAGATATAAAAAAGAATCTAGTACTCTATGAAAATATCCAAAAGTGTTTAATGAGCTATTGATTGCTTTTTCATTTATTGATTCATATTTTGCTAATGTTTTAGGTTCAATCGGGAAAAACTCGAGAATTTTTTCTTTTTCAAACATTTTATTTATTCTCCTAATAATTTAACAAATTTTGGGAAGCCAGGGCTTTAGGGGATTTGGCTTCCAGGCGCCTCATTTCCCTTTTTTCTCTTTATAATTTAGTTCTTCTGTTTTTTTAAAGTTGAATTTGTTTGTATGATGGTTATAAAATGTTCTTCCATAAACCATTACCCCACCTTCTTCTTCCCAAGAAGTTCGAACTGGTCGAATTGCCCAGACGGAGATATCCCTGACTACACCGTTATCATCAAGAATACGCTTTGACGATTTACATACGGGATCAGTCCAAGCTTGCACCTGGTCAAAACTTATTGGCTCAAATAAGAGGTACATCCAGATGCGATACATTGAACCATCATCCTCAACTTCTGGAATTTTAATATATTTAGCAAAATACTCGTCTTTGGGAATAGCTTTGATTTTCTGCTTAACTTTAGATAGCTTTTCTTTTTCTTCAGATTGTAAACATAAAAGAGATAGAGATAAAATTAAACATATTGATCCTAAAACCTTGATTTTCATTTATTCTTGTTAGATGCTTCTCCAATAAATACGATGGCTAATAAAATACGTAAAGAATTAATTTTAGTTCCAGTATCTGGTTTTATTAAAATTAATCTGTGCATTATCCAGTGACGATTTATAATTGTTGGAGCAGGCTTATCAAAAGGCATACTCCCAAATAATTTATCTAAAAAAGAAGAAAAAGGCTTTTTTAGAAGAGCATCCATTTCACCAAGTGCTTTAAATGTCTTATTCCATTGGTTTTTAACATTTTTATTTTGAGTTAATAATTTGCCTGAAGCAGAAGCAATCATACTTTCTATCACTGTCAATCCAGCGATAATTGACAAATGATATTTTTCAGAACTATGAGCCCAAAAACACTCATTGATTATTTGACTCAGAGAGCTAAATTCTGGATAATAAATTATAGAATTTAATCTTTTTTCAAGAAGATTCCAATTATCAGATTCATACATTGAAATTATTTTTGAATTAAGAGATTCATCCCCTTTTTTTCTTTTAATACTCGCTAATTCATGAACTTCAGCTGGAGTTTCATGTCCAGTAAAAAACCACCCTGCATCAGCCAAGACATTACAATCTTCTCCTAATATTTCTGGCAATTTATGCAATTTAATTATTAGACTAGGAGGCAACTTTATTTGTAAATTAGAAATAGGCCCGATTAGTTTTGAAATAGCTTTCCCCAATTCAACTAATTTATTTTGAAATTCTTGTGTAATAAATTTTAATTCTGAATTTTCTTTGTTTTCTAATTTTTTCATTTTTCCCCCTTTATTTTTTTTAATGAGAAATCTATAAATCTAAAGTGTCTCTCCGAATAAGACGCTAATTCGCTTAGCTGTCTTTTTCAACTTCGGGAAGCCAAGGCACTTTTAATATATTCTTCCAATCATATTGATATGATGGGCTTAATCTAAGGTCATCTCCTCCATCAAAAAGATTCCAATATTTTTCTGCCAATTTTTTTAAATAATCTATGCAATCATCCAGCTCTGTGTAAGTAGGCAAATTCTCTATTTTTTCTTTATCAGTATGAGCAATTCTCTTATTTACATAGTGTGTTAATTTTTTTGATTTTTGTATTAGAAGTTTCATTTCTTTTTGTATCTCTTTAGGATCGATATGAGATTTTTCTTTCCCGACAAATTCATCAAATCTGGAATTGGCAGCCTGAAAATCGCCATTCTGATAAAAACCGACATACCTTGCTCTGGATAATAATTCTGGTTTTTCTTTAAATTTTCTTAGTAAATTATATAAAGAAATACAGCGTTCATCAGTATCTACTAATCTCCTCACTCCTATTAAAACACTGCATATATAATTCTTCCATATCCATTTAAAAAAATCATTTAGTGGGTCTAATCCACGAGTACGAGTTTCAAAAAATATCTTCCTTACTTCAAGAAAAAAATATCGGCTTTTAAGCAAATCAGCAACATAAACGCCAACTTCTCCAATCATCTTGTCTAGTTCTTCATATCCATTCATTTGTTGTCACGCTATTATTATACACTAAATAATAAAAACTTGAGGCTGTCCCGCTTCTCAATGCGCTCAGACTGGCGAAACGTCGGGAGGCATGCGCAGAGCGACGAAAAGTAAAGGCCTCAAACCGCTCCTCTCCGAAAACCACCCAAAAATCTCCTATTTTCTCTCTTATCTATGAAAAATCAGACCTCTAGGGAGGAATTTTTAACTTTTTTCCAAAATTTTAGCCTTATCGTAGAAAAAGTTTAGCTAAAAAGCCAATTTCAAAAGAAAACTTTAAGGCTCTTTAGAATGGGGGGAGGCTACCCGTTGGACAGATAGCCTCCTGACTGTTATTGAGCTAGAGATTCTTTAGTTAATCAATTTACTTTTTACAGCCTGAATCAAAGGACTTTCCTCTTTTTCTATAACATCTTGAGTATTTCGAACTTGGTTATCTACCTCTTCAAAAAGCAAATATATCTTCATTGAGAGGTCGTGAAAAATTTTGACTTTCGCACCGAGTCCATCTTGAACACGGGAACAAACCCCTCCCGCTCCGAGCAATATGCCACCTATACCATATTTAGAAGCCAACTTTAACATCGTATACCACAATTCATCAGGCATTTTTTCACTGTTTTTAGATTCCTCTGTAAACCAAGAAATAGCCACTTTTCCATCTCTAATTTTGGCACCTTTAGAAATTAACTCATCCATTATTTGTTTTTCTTTTTTGCTCATTTTATCTTCACTTTGAACTTCCATTCTGAAGCCTCTTTTTCACCAACAGGAATACATAAAAAACAAATAACGGAATGCCCTCTTTTCTCTTCAGCTAGTGATTCATCGTTGTCCTCGACAGCTTCAAGCCACTCTACATAATTCCCCCTGACCCCTTTGCTGCATAATAACCGACAAAGCGCTCTGTGTCCTATATCTTCGGGATAAGTATTAAATATATAATCCCCTCCAGGAAACCTTTTCTCCACGGTGCACTCAGCCATAACTTCGCCCTCTTTTCTACTCTGGTTAGTAACTTTCACCACAAAACTACTTTTACTATCTGTGATTACTCTCAGGAAGGAAATATATCTTCCTCCTGCCGAGTTTGGAAATTTTGGTTGTAATAAATTCATTATATTCTCCTCATTGAAATCTTGAATAGAATTGTACTTTAGATAGAAAAAGACTGGTTGGATTTTAAGTGGATTCGGGATTTTTTGATGTGAAGAATACCATCGCCTAATCTCCTTTTTCTCTAAGGCAATGGGTGAGCTTCGGTTCTTTCCCGAGCTCTAAACCTACGAGAAAGATGTACTCAAAGTTTATTCTGAGCTTTCTCTTTTGTCAAGAATTATTTTGGAGAAACTTTTCAGGTTTAGGAATTCCCAGATTTTCTAGATGCAAGAATTCCCCTTATGTTCCCAATTAAGACTGCAAAAGGTAAATTACC
>JAUUWR010000065.1 GCA_030588935.1 bacterium
CGAAGGCCTTTCGCTTTTTTCCACAGAACATTTTAGAATGAAGAAAACATAAAATAAAAATGAAGATACTAATGATCTTAATTCGCGGAGGAGAGGGGGGAGTTAATAGGGTAGTTAATAGTATTAAACCTTTATTGGAAAAAAAAGGGCATAAAATTGATGTTATTTCTAGGGAAGATGATTTGAATCGTTATTCCCTAATTAGTTCGTTTAGAGTGTTAAGAAAGGAAGTTAAGAGGAGAGATTACGATCTAATCTATACTCAAGATTGGAGTTGTGCATTACCTTTCCTATTTAAGAAAAATCACTATTGTTGCTTTCATGGGCATAATTTTGGGGTTGGTTTTTTTATACAATCTCTTATTGGAAAAATTATGGGAAAAAGATTAATAGTCGTTGGTCCCACATTAAAAAAGAGGTTTCCAAAGTCGAATCTTATTTATAATGGAGCAAGCAAGAAAGATTTTTATGATATGAAAAAGAAAAGGAAATATATTGGGTATTATTTTTCCAATAGGAAGATGAATGCCTCTGATCCTATAGCGAAAGAGACTCTTGACAAAGTAAAAGAATTAAAAGAAAAATTTAAATTAGAAACCTCTTTAGCTAAAGATATCCCTCCTAATAAGATGAATGAATGGTATAACTCTCTTCAATTTTTTATTTGTCTACCTCCTAAACAAACAGGATTTATACTTGGTTGGTTAGAAGCAAAATTTGCTGGAGTTCCAAATATCATAGGAAACGAATATGGTGTAGGTATCAGTAATTTAAATGCAAATTGGAAGAGTATGACTTGGGAAAATCACGTAAATAAATTGTTAGAGACCTTCAACAGAAAAAATGAGTAAAAAAAAGGGTCGAATCGCTGAGATAGGAAAACATTCTTGTATTCCAGATAGTAAAAATATAAAATACTTACGTTTAAGAGCGGGGGACTACGTCCAGATATCAGATGATGTTAAAATACTCTGTCCTGATTTAAAATTAGGGGACAATGTATTTATAGGGAAAGGAACCCAGATAAAATGCAGATCTCTTGAGATAGAAAGTGATACTTTTATCCAAGGGGATGTTCTAATTGAGGGGGCCCTAAATAACTTAGAAACCAGAGTAAAAATTGGAAGAGAGGGATTAATATGCACAGGGACCCGAATAAATTGTAATTATCCTGTTAATATTGGGAATCATGTAGGTATTGGTCAAAACGTCCGCATATGGACTCATGGTTATTTCTTACACAGATTAAAGGGGGGTCCTTATAATGTGGGGTCTGTAAAGATAGGAGATGATGTATGGCTTATAGAAGGAAGTGTTGTTATGCCAGGTATAGAGATTGGAGATCATGCTATTATTGGGACAAACAGCTTAGTGAATAAAGATGTTCCTCCTAGATCATTTGTGGCGGGTCAACCGGCAAAAGTAATAAAAAAAGAAGTGTATCCTAGAGAAATTCCGAGAGAAAAACAAGAGAGAATATTGGAAAGGGTTGTCTCAGAATATAAGCCGATTATGAAAGCTAAGGGATTCCATAAGGAAATTCAAATTGATGGATTAAAAATTTATTTTGATTTTGAGGGAGAGCGGCCCTTGGTTTTTGACTGTGAAACAATAAAGATGGAGGGGTCTCCAGATGAATTCGGTGAAGATTTTAGAGATTATCTAAGAAGAAATTCTATCAAATTTTTTAATGGGACCCCTTTTAGAAGTTTGATGTTTCCTGAATTTAAAAAATTACTTGGGGAGAAAAACTGATGGTAAAAATCCTTATTATCGTTGCACATCCTGATGATGAAGTTATCGGTATGGGGGGAACCATTCTAAAGCATTCAGAAAGAAGAGATGAGGTTTACCTCTTGGTTGTAACAGATGGGGCTTCTGCCAAGAATTCTGAATTAGAAGAATTGGATCATGCCAAATTAAGAAGAGAACATAGTAAAGAAGTTAGTGTATTCTTAGGCATAAAAAAAACATTTTTTTACAATTTTCCTGATGCAAGACTCGATACAATCCCCCAGTTAGAATTAAATAGGGCTTTTGAAGAATTGATAGAAAAAATAAGTCCAGATAGAATTTACACTCACCACTGGAGTGACCTTCACAGAGACCATACTAAAATATTCGAATCTGTAATGGTGGCTTCGAGGAAAACGGTTTCAGAAGTTTTTTGTTTTGAAGATATTTGTTCAACAAATGTAAGAAGGGGAGTTACTACATTTATTCCTAATATCCATATAGATATTACTGAATTTGTAGATAAGAAATTAGAAGCTATGTCTTTTTATAAGTCAATAATTCAAGAATTCCCCCGACCAATCTCTTTAGGAACTTTAAAAACACTCGCAAGATATAGGGGAATAGGGTCGGGATTTGAATTTGCAGAGGCATTTGTCTGTGTAAAGAGCAATAGAAAAGAGATATGAAAGAACAAAAACAAAAAATAATTGAAACATATAAAAAGAGGGATAATGTTGAAATTTTTGATAAAGAGAGAAGTAAATATCTGTTTCAAAAACATAAGCTATAGAAAATGGGTTTTGGATAATAAATTGACTTGGGAAAATCATATAAACAAGTTTTTAGTGGTTTTGAGAAAGAATTTTTAAATAAGAGTAAAAGATGAATGAAAAAAGTTAGGGGAGAATACAAAAATAAACAAGAAAATGAGTGGGCAACCAAGAGTTTGCATAAAAAAATACTATCCTTAATACCAGATGGGAAAGGGAAGGTATTAGACCTTGGATGTGGAAGTGGCTTTTTGGCTTCACAATTATCTAATAAAGGTTATATGGTTCTTGGGGTAGATATAGAAAATTTTACTAGATACCCAATAAAATTTTTAAAAAGAGATTTGGATAAACCATTTGAATTCAATAGATCAAAATTTGACTTAATAACTGCTGTGGAAATAATCGAACATTTAGAAAACCCTAGGAAATTTATAAGAGAAATAAAAAAATGTCTAAAAAAAGAAGGAATTGCAATCATAACAACCCCAAATATTCTTAATTGGAAGGCAAGACTATATTATCTTCTAAAAGGAATTATTTGGGGGTTTAGAAAAGAGGATTATAAAATATCTGGGCATATATCTCCTGTAACGAGATATGATTTTCAAAGAATTTGTGATGAAGAAAAATTGAAAATATTACAAATAACTTATAATAACTCAAATAAAGAAATTTTTGGAGATAATTTGATTGTGATAATAGAAAAATAAATGTTATGTACTATTCATATTCCATCATCTAGAAAATCACTTTAAAGAAGCTGGGTTAAAAGTACTTTCGTTTCAAATATATCAAAGAGATGGACTTAAATTCCTAATGACCTTAATAAATAATTTCCTCAACAAGATTAGATTTGAATGAATGGCTTATCCACGAAATTAAAGTTCCTTTAATTTATTTTAGATTTCTTTTTTTATAAATAAAAAAATCAGAAAAGGATTTATGGGGATATTTATTTTTTATTTTTTCTATAAGTTCCCAATTATTTAAATTAGAATTTATCCATCTAGAAAATTCTCTATGTTTTACATGAGGGGGATTTAGAGAATTTTTATTAGTATTTGAAGAATAGATTATCACAAATTTTTTTGAAGAATTAAAAAGATCTTTCATGTATTTATTAAATGCATTATCTTCAATAATGTGGTAGATGACATCAAGGGAAATTGCAAGATCTGTCTTAAAAAAAGAGGTATTATCAAATGCTTCGGGATACAAAAAGAATTTCTTTGTTTTATCTTTTCTAAAATATTTAATATTTTTTTGGATTATTGTTTTTGAAACATCTAAACCAGTATAATTAGGAATTTTAAACATAGATAGTTGGTTTCCATCCCCGCACCCAAATTCAATTACTCTTTTAATTTTGTTCTTTTTTACAAAATCATTTATTATTTGTGCCTTAAACTGTGCAAGAACTCCATAAGATCCTGCCCCCGAATTTCCCCCTCCTGAATAAAATTTTTCCCACCAACTTTTGGAATCTTGGAAGAATAATTTCTTTATAAAGTAAAATATCTTTCTAAAAATTCTTTCAAAATGAGGGAATCTCTTAATTATTGTTCTTATTTTATCCATCTTAATTACTTATTATCTTTAAATGAAAAATATTTAAATCTTCATTTTTTTCTCCTAAATACTAACCCTCCTAAATAAACTCCTTGACTGATGATTGTAGCAGTTCCTGCCCCATAAACAGCAGCAAGATGTCCGTAAGGAAGCAGAGATGTGATGAGGATATAATTGAGGAAAATATTAAGGATTGTTGAAATTATAAGAAGTTTTGCGATTTTTTGAGGTTTGGCTTGAGAGATGTAATATGTTTGGTAAAGTGCAGTTAAGGACAGAAATAGTAATAATACTGAGAATAATCTGAGGATATTTATTGCTAAAGCATATTCAGAGCCATAAATAATTGAGATAATTACTGGAGCAAATAAAAGGATAAAAATAAATGTAGTTATTGACAACATAAAAATAAGATTTCTTGATTTTTTTAGAGCTATTTCAAGCCTTTTTCCTTTCATCCTGCTGAATATAGGAAGCAATACAAGTGCAGTAAAACCAAGAAAAGGATAAATTCCTCCAATCAAACTTAAAGCAGCCGTATAATATCCTATAAATTCTGCCTGAACAAAATACCCAAGCATAACCCTATCTATATTAGTGAAAAATATTCCTGAAAGAACTATTACACTCATTGCAATTAAAAATTTGTTTGTTCCTTTTTTTTCTTTTTTCGTTAAGTTAGTTAGACTAGTCTGACCAGCTTTTTTGGGTTTTTCCTTTTTAAGAAATTCTGATTTTTTTATTGTAACAAGAACGAGACGCATTGCTGCAATAAGATAAACAACAGATAATGAGATAAAAACATAAAATAAAATCTTTTCATCAGTAAGAACATATTTCAAAGACAATAAAACAGCCAAAGGTACTAGAATAACTCTAAAAGCCTGCAGAATGATTTCGTTGTGAAAAATTTCTTTAAATGAATTAGAAGCTATTAAAACAGATTTAAAGATTCCTAAGGTCTGAATAAATATTATATAAAAAGCTCCTGCAAGCAAGGCCAAAAAGATTGGTTTTTGATAAATATCTGAGATAAATCTTGATAATGCTAATAGTAAAATTACTGAAAAAATTGTAAGGAAAAATTTAATTTTAGCTAAATAAAATGTATATGCTTTTGCTTTTGCTTTTTTTCTTTTACCTAAAAATCTGGAAACAAATCTTGTTAAAGCTGTTCCAACACCTAGCTCAGAAACAGCTGCAAAAATTATAATTGTTGAAAGTGCCAAGCTATAAAGCCCGAACAACTCTGGTAAAAGTAGTCTAGCTACAATAATAGTAAATATTAAAGAGCCGCCTTTTGCAACAACATTTGTTAAAGTTTGATAGAGAGAATTTTTAATTGCCAGGCCTGTGTTACCTGAAAAATCTCTTTTTCTTATTCTTCGCCAAATATCTTTGATGTCTTTTTCTTCGCTTGTTAGCTTTTTTTTAATTTTTTCTTTAAGCTTTTTTTCTGTTTTTGTATTTTTATTCTTTCTTTTCATCTATAAGAAATAGAAAACTTTGTTTTTATTCTTTGTGAAACCATTT
>JAUUWR010000081.1 GCA_030588935.1 bacterium
CCAAAGACTCTTTTTCTTTTTGTTTCTCCCTCCCTAAGAACTCCTTTCCTCTTTGTCTCGCTCTCTCCAAAGACTCTTTCCCCCTCTGTTCTTTTCTCTCTAAACTCACAATCATCTTTTTCTCCATTCCTTCTAATCTCCCTTCTCCTGCTTTTAACTTATCTCTCTCCTTTTGTTCTTCTAATTCTAATTTTTCTTTTTCTTCCCTTAATTTATCTCTCCTCTTTTGTTCTTCTAATTCTAATTTTTCCCCCTCTTTCCTTAACTCATCCCTCTCTCTTTGCGCTTCTAATTTTATCTTCTCTCTTCTTTTCCTAAATTGTTCTTCTAAAAACCCAATTTTCCTCGCAAGCTCATTCTGTAATCTATCTCTTAATTCTTGTTTTCGTTTTTCTAACTGCTTATTAGAATGCAACTTCAATGCTTGTTTATATTTTTCACTTAGTTCAACTTTTTCAGAATCTAACTTCGCCTTAAGTTTTTCATTAAATTTCTCAGAAACATCTTTTCGCAGACTTGTCCTCACTTTCTCCTTATATTTCTTATTTTCTTCTGTTTCTAATTTCCTTTTCTCCTCATTAAACTCTCTAACCAAGTCCCCATATCTTTCTCTAAATTTCTCCTCTCTCTTCGCCAAATCAACTTTCAGAGCACCGCTAACTTCTTTTTCTTTTTCTTTAACCTGATTTTTAATCCTCTCTGATAATTTTACTTCAACATCATTCAATAAATCATTAAAATCTCCATCAACCAGCATTCTAACACCAGAATCAATCTCCACCCTTTTTTTCTTAGGCTTGGGCCTGTATTTTCCCTTAATTTTCAATTTTAAAGTTTCTATTCCTCTTTCAATATCAGGAATATCAGAAACATTTTTTAATTTAGCCCTAATAGCCTGCTCTTCTTTATAAAATCCCCGAGTATCTAAAGACTTAAGCTCTGCCTCAAGCTCCTTTAATCTTTCAACTCCTTTTTCAAAAATTTCCAAATCTTTTTTGACCTGCAAAGGACTTTTCTTAACAACCCTGACTCTTTTAATTCTTCTAACAATCTTCTTCCTAGGCCTTTCCCTTTTCTTAGAAACCTTTCTCGTAGTTTTCCCCTTGGAAACTTTCTTTCTCGTAACTTTTTTAACTTTTCTTTTCTTTGTAGCCATCTTCCTCTTTTCTTATATAATTAAGACATTCCCACTTTTAAAACTTTTCTCTTATCCAACCCCAACCATATTTTCACATTATTTTTTATTAGAATCTTATAAAATATCAAGTTCTGTTAATGAGTTTGCTCACACCATCTTTTATTCATTAAACTTCTCCTCCATCTAACTTATATTCTTGTAAGCTATTTATATTTAATCTCCCTCACTTATATTTTTCTAATCTATTAATATTACCAAATCTTAACTAAACCCCATACCCCTGCTTCTTCAACTTCGCAGCCTGACCTTTCAAATCTTGTTTCTGCCCTGTTTTAATCAAAAACTCATTTACATTATATCCTTGTCTTTTCCACTGCGCCAATTTATCAAGAGCCTGGCTTTTCTTTTTTTTCTTTTTCAGTTTCCTAAGCACCTTAACTCTAACCTTATATATTTTCCTTATTGCCTTCAATCTCTTTTTCTTTTTCTTCTGAAATATTCTCAATGCTACTTTTCTTTTTGCCGGCTTTAACTTTATAATCTTAACTTTCTCTACCTTCTGCCTCTTAACTTCCTTTCTCATCCCTGTCCTATACTGCCTCTCTAACTCCAAAAACATCTTATCTCTTTGCCTTACATAATAAATAATAAAAAAAATCAACCCAAAAAGCAGAAAAATAACAATCCACATAAAAAAATTATCGTCCATCTCAAAAGTTTTATCAGCAATCTTAAAAAAATAAGTGCTTGTGGCAACAGAATCACTATATTCTATAATTATTATAAATGCATAATCCCCGGTTTCAACATTCTTAGGTATGGGAATTATTTTTGTTATCGACGGCTTATCAATAGTCTCGTCGCCTTGTTCTAAAAATATCGTATTCCCTTTAAAATCTCTGACAAAATAATTTATTTTTACTGTCTTTAAGCCAATATTTTCCAAATTAAATATCTGTACTTCTATTATTGCTTTTTCCCCTGGATAAACACTGCTGTACTCCGGCGGAACATTAATATTACTGTCAAACAAAACTTCCTTTGTTTCAATTTCCAAGATTACAGGAATAGTTAAAGGTTCTCCATTACTTACTAAGATCCTGCCAAGATAAACTCCTGCACTTTTATTTTCAATATCAAAATCAAGCTCTAAAATTCTCGCCCCACCTGGCTCCAAACTAAATTCCCCTCCACTAATAGAAATAAAATCCAAATTTTCTTTATTAACCTCAAAATCTGCTCTTTCAGAATCTATATTTGTAACTCTTAAAGTCTTAGAAACAGATTCTCCTTGTTTCACCGCCAGCTTCAGCAAAACATTATCCACATCAAACTTCCTTTCTCCATCAGATGAGGAAGACTTTACAAAACACAGCTCAGCCATAATTACAACTAACAAAATAGCTACAAAAACTGCCATCACCAATTTTCTTTTCTTCTCCATTCTCTGCCTCTTTTTTATATTATTTAATTATAATCTATGATATTTAAATTATTTGTTTTATATCCTAATTTTAATTTCTTTTTATTCTATTATTTTTTATTTATATCTCATACTTATTTAAGTTATACAGGAGTTGTTCTCTCTTAATACCTCGTCTCTTTATTTCCTTATGTCATAAGATATTATTATTTATTTTTTAATAATATAATTTACCTCCCAACCCTTTTATGTCTCTTCCCCTTCCTAAACTTCCTTATCTCCAAAACATCCCAAGCAATTAAAATCAAGATCATCATTATAACAATAACAACCAAATATCTGACATCCCACTTAAATTCAAAGGGGAACTTATATTTTTCAATTTCAAACTGAGCGCTCGCAGTAGCAAACCCTCCAGAATAAGTCATTTCAACACCTAAAACATAATTATCCCCGCTAAGCTTGTCTGTCTCAAACTCTTTTGTAAATGAAACCTGCTCATCAACATAAAATGTCTTGCTTCCTTCATAATAAATTTTTCCCTTAAAATCTTTAATCAAATATTTCAAAGTCACATCAACTCCTTTTTCTCCAATAGGAATCAAGTTCACCTGCGCCCCCAACTTATCTCCTTTTTTAAGAGAAGCATCAGGAATACCGACAGAAATATCAAACAAAGTTTCCTTGCTCTGCGTATTTATTATAATAAAAATCTGCTTCTTTATATCTCTTGATTTTACTATTATCTTGCCTGTATAAATCCCAAGTTCATCAGGGATAATTATCTTAAACCCAACAGTTTCTGATTGTCTCGACTCTAATTCTAAATAATCTTTATCTAAAATAATTATTTTATCAAACCCTTCACCTTCTACTGTTATTTTTATTTTATCCTGAATTTTTCCAGTATTCTTGATTTTTATTTCTCTTGTTTTTATTTCTCCTACAACCCCCCTAATATTCAAACTATTAAGATCTAAATCAAAATCTTGTCTTAATTCTTTTGGAACTCCCCCGCCGCCACCTCCAGTATCAACTGCAGCTGCAGCAGCACTAACTGTCAAAGTTCTTGATGAACTATTCCCAACATTACCTGCTACATCAGTGCAGTTCACACTCCATGTATGGCTTGCAACACTTAAAGAAGAATTATACATTCCAACTGTCACATCTTTGCTTACACTGGATATAATATGAATAACACTTCCATCAAAAATCAAACTGCAATTATCTACATTACTATCATCAGACACATTAAATGTAAAGTTATATGTTGATGTTGTTGATGATGTTGCATCCGCAGGCAGGATTAAAGTTATGTTTGGAACAATTGTATCAACAGTCACATTCCTCTCATCAGTCTCATTCAAATTCCCAGCCAAGTCTTGGGTGTATGCTTTGAAAGTATGCGAACCTTCAGCAAGAGAAGTAAAATTCTTTTCTAAATATTCAGATGATTTGTTTGCATAAAGTCCATAAATCTCATCAGCTGAAAGCGACCTGTTGAAAATCATCACGTCGTCGATTGTGCCGTTGAAATAATATGTTGGATTATCCCCTTCACCTGCTCCAATCAATAAATTGTTAGTAGTTGCCTCAGTAACACCCCCTTGAGTAATTGGATCATGACCAACACCATCAAAAAAAACTTCATAATGTGTAGATTTATTTCTCCCAGCAACATGATGACATTCATTTGCAACATTCTCAATAACATCAACAGCAGCAGACGAAGTTGGAGAACCTTGTGTTGTATTGAAAACCCTAGATCTTAAATTCTGG
>JAUUWR010000049.1 GCA_030588935.1 bacterium
ATGTTGTCGCAAAATCTTCAAACATTTCTAAATCATATTCACTAACTTCTAATGTTAGTAAATATTTTTGTTTGGTTATTTTTTCTGATTTAATATATTTCATTTTATTTCTTTCCCCCATTCACGTCCAATAAATCTTTATTTTCATATATATTCCCGATTATTTCAAATTGCTTTCCTTTAAAATGATTGAAATATGTATAATCTTTAAAATGATTGAAATATGTATAATCTCTTTTCTCAACAAAACAAAAACATCCTCTATCATAGACAACTTGTCCTATGGCTTTGTCATCATTATTCAATCTAAGAATATCGCCCTCATAAATCTCATTTTTATTTCTATCCTTAACTCCAGTATATTGCATCAGGTCTTGATATGGTAAACAATCATCTTCCAATTCTGCGTAACCAGCGTATCCAACAACTTTAGTAGTTTGTTCGCATCTTGATTTTGACATATCTAAGTATTTTATTTCAACCATTTCTTCTATTATATCAGCCCATGCTCTAAACTTTATTTGATTCATTTTGGCTTTCCCCCTAAGGCGTCTTCTTTTGCATCCATTTCATCTAAGTCTGACATGTCACAAGCTGATTCATCTTTTGCTTTTGGACTAATTAAATCACGAGTTCTTTCCATCATTAATTTAATTGCGTCTATATTATCTATATCATTTAGTAATTCTACTAATGATGTCATTATAATTGACTGATTTGCTAAAATTTGTTTTTCAATTTGATTCATCTTTTTTTACCTTCTTAATTTCTATAATATCTCCAAGTTTCAAATCTCCTAGTATTTCTTTCTCTGGTTTAGTGAAAGTTACTCCTTCGCTATTACCTGTTACTTGTGCTACTTTTTTTCTTATCATTTTATTTTTGTTTTTGTTAAAGTTTTTTGGGTACTAAGCGCCAAACGAAGTAGAAATCACTTAACCTATTTAAAGCACTTTTCCCCGTGGAAACCACACCAGCAAGGCGATTAACCTCACCGTGTGTAAACCACCTCAATTACTTGAGCATGAAAGGACAAAGAGGGCTGACAAGCAACCCTACTTTGCGAATATAATTTATTTAACTTTCATTGTGATAATTAACTTCTTTCCACTAATCATCTCAAATTCTTTTACTTCCTTTTTTATTAAATCTAAATCATCATATTGATGATGTACAAAGAGTATATTATCACCTTTGTCTTCAACGCTTACATACTGTATTTTTTCTTCTGTCATTTTCTTTGTCCTGTTTTTTAGTGTCGTTTTCTCGACTTTTATTTTGAATAAAACCAAAGCGAAACTTTGATGTTGTTTTTATTCGTAATATATCTAATATCCTTTTCTTTATAAGTCTTTCGTAAATCTACGGATAATTACGACAAAAAGAGGACGCTTTTGTGATAATTTTCGTTTCTGTTTATTTTTAATCGCCACTATATTAAGTTTGTTATAGAAATGGAAGAAAACAATTCATATTTTATTTTTTTACTTGTTCTCTTTATAAGTCTGCCTATAAAAGTGAGTGTTAAGTTTTCGTGATATTCAACCTATTCATAAAATTATAATTATTTCCAAAATCTGCATAACCTTTCCAACCAACTATTCTGGAGTTAAATTGTTTTTCTGTTATTTTTCTTTGATTCTTTAGATAAATATTTTCTTTTAACTTCTTTTTAAAATGCCTTATATTCCTCTTCCTTAGTAACTTATAATAATAAAATACCCTGTAACCTAAAAAATCAACTCCATTTCTAAGTGGTTTTATTTTTGTTTTATCTGGATGAAGTTTTATTTTTAGACAAGGTAAAAAGTTATTTATGTGTTCTAGAAAATATTCTAATCTCTTTTTATTCTTGTGCATAATTATAAAATCATCAACATAACGAATATAATATTTTGCTTTTAAAATATGCTTTACATAATAATCTAATTCGTTTAGATAAACATTGGCAAAGAATTGGGAAGTATAATTTCCTAGTGGCATACCATTGTCTTCTCCGAAATTATCTAGAACTATTTTTATCAATAAAATAACATCTTCATCTTTTATTTTATCTTTTAATATTTTTATTAAAACTTCTTTATTGACTGAATCAAAATATTTTTTAAAATCTGCTTTTAGTATGTAACCTTTTATTGAATTATTGTTAAAATTATTTTTTACTAATTTACCATTTGAAGAAACTCTTTTTATTAATTGTTCTAATCTATTTACTGCTTCATGTGTACCTTTATTTTTTCTACTTGCAAAAGAATCATAAATAAATATCTTTTCATATATTGGATTTAAAATATTTACAATTGCATGATGAACTATCCTATCTCTAAAAATTGAAGCATGGATTGTTCTTGTTTTTGGGTCTCTAATTACAAATTTATTTAATCTTGAAGGATGATATTCTTTGTTTATTAAATCAAATTGTAATTTTTTTAAATTTTTCACTAAATTATTTTCAAAATTAATTACATAATTTTTCTTTGATTTCCCTTTTTTAGCTTTATTAAAAGCATTCGTTAAGTTTTCAATAGAGCATAATCTTTTGTATAAATTTTTATGTGTTTTCATTTTCTATTAAAATAAAATAGTGGGTTATTTCAAGGTTAGAGTTAGAGTTATCAGAATTCCTGTTAGTATTCAAATTCAGACCATTAGAATTCGCATTAAACCTAGCAACTTTTTTTAGCAAAATTCATTAAGTAGCACCATAAATTTAATATTCACTCATTGGTTACCCAATCCAAATCATTGCTACTAATTATTTTTATTGTATTTTATAGCCGAAGCACTATGAATTTGCGTGTAGCCCACTAATTTATTTAAATTGTGGGATTATCAACTTTCCGAACAAACCGCACCCCAAGGTAAGAGACAGAGTAATCAGAATTCCTGACAGTATCCAAATCCAGACCATAAGAATCCGCAATAAACCTAGCAACTAGTCCTTTCTTCCTATTAAATTCAAATGGTTGGTCAATAAAAAAATCATCCTCACTTGAGCTTACGTCCATTTTAAGAATTTTTGCATGTTTTGAATTTGATAATTCCCTGACTTGGTCAATATCTAAAAGTCTTTCATCTTCATATTCTAACCCTAAATCATTCCAAGATTTATTTTTATCATGTACTTTAATTTCTACTTCATAGCCTTCTCCTAAAACATCTGAAACATCAAGCCAATCTTTTGAATCTTCTTTAATATATCTTATCCCATCAACTTCAATAGTGTTTTCACTTATTTTTTTTGTTTTCATTTTTAACCTCCTTATATTTATTAAACAAAAAACTTATTGCATCATCGTGAGATTTTATTTCTTTTTTATTTATCTTTAAATTTGAAAGTTTTTTCCAATTATTTTCGCTTATAGTAATTGTTATTTTTTCTATCATTTTTTCTTTATATTTCTCCGAACAAAACGCACCCCAAGGTCAGAGTCAGAGCCACCAGAACCCCTGTCAGCATCCAAACCCAGACCACCAGAATCCGCACCAAACCTAGCAACCTTCCCTTTTTCTTTTGCGATTAAATCTTCTTGATTTACAAATTCCCAAGTATTTTCTAATCCTAATTTATATTTGCCTTTGTATTCTAAATTTCTTAATTCTTTTAATTCATTATAAGTTGGTAGGTTTTCTTCTAAATATTCTTCTCCAAATTCTTCTTTTAATTCGTCATAAGATTTTCCTTTGTGGTTAATCTTTGTTTGTACTTCTATTTTTAATTCTTTAATATAAATCCATTCAGATTTATCTTTTTCTTCTTCTAATTGAATTTTAAGTTTTTTTAATTCGTCTTCTTTTTGATTGATTTTTTCTTGTATTGTTTTCATTTTTGTTTCTCCAATTTTTCAAACAAAAATACCCCAAGGTTAGAGTCAGAGCAATCAGAAATCCTGTCAGTATACAAATTCAGACCATAAGAATACGCACCAAACCCAGCAACCTTCCCTAATGATTTGGCAACTTTATCTGGATTTGGAACAAATACCCAAATATCTTTTATAAAAGAATATTTTTTCCAATTTGAATCAGATGCAATGTTTCTTAAATCTATTAATAAATTATGTGTTGCTATCTGTTTTTCTTCAACTTCTTTTAGAATCTCTTTATATTCTAGTCCGTTATATTGTTGAGTTTTTGTTATTTTAATTCCTAGTTCTGGAACTTCAATATATAATTCTTGATTTTCAATTTCTTTTAATTGTTTTTCAATCTTTTTCTTTTCTTGAAGTAATTGTTTTTTTGTTTTCATGATTATAATACGAACAATTACTATTTAAATGCTTCGTTTTTTCGTTATATTGTGTTTTTGTTTGTTCGTTTTTGTGATATTCTAGGAAATCTCTATCCCAGGAGTCGAACCTGGCTCCTACGGGTTACAGCCGATTGTCACCCACGTGACTTAGTAGAGTTTAATAAAAACGGATTGAATTCCACAATCCCCCAACTGCTCGTCTCCAAAATATAACGAGGTTGGTTGTGTTATCTTCTGTGCATGTCCACCCTCTTTCTTCGCAACACTTGACCGTAGGGCATTGTTTGGAGTATGAATCCCAGACATAAACCCTCTGGGATGGGCGAATCCAAAAAAGGACTGAAACCGCATAAAACCAATTAAAAATAATAAATCAATCTAGTATAAATAAGTTCCTATAAGAAAAAAACTACGAATTGTTAATTGATGTTTCTAATTCTTTCTGAAAGTTTTCCCAAGCTCTTTCAATTGTTGGCATAAAATAAGACCATACCTGATATGTACAAATTCTTTTATCAGTTGCCCAAATTTGGTATTCAATATATTTCTTACTATCTTTTTCAGTAATTCTTACATTTATTTCAATTTTAAAATTTTTAATATTCATTTTTACCTCCCTTTCGTAATTTAAATCAAGTACGCTTGATACTATCTCTTTTTAATTCATCGTACCAATCTGATTGTGTGCTTAGGTCAAGTGATAGGAATTTATTTATCTTTTGAATTATGCAGTGTTTTTTAATCGTGTCGATACAGCTGCTTCCCAATCCATATCCATCCCAACTCATATAATATGTACAGTCAATAGTGAATCCCTCTTTTATATTATCATATTGGAATAATCTTCTTGGTTTAGATATAGTATTATTAACTTCATTTATTTTTTCAAAGAAATCTCTAGTCTCTTTGTCTTTAAATTCTATATAAAATATTTGATATGCTCCCATTTTCGTTAATTCTAAGGTTTACGTCCTAATTTACTTATCATACTCTCTACTAGTGGTTTGTCTTCAGAACAAATACTTTCTTTCCAGCTGTCTTCATGAAGCTCCCCATACATAGTTACAATATAACATAATAATTCTAGTTCTTTTTTTGTGAATGATATTGTCTTACTCATTTTGTATAAACTACGCACTCATGTATGCGTGTAACATCCACCCCCATACATTTCCTAATAGCAATATGCTCCCAATTATTATTCCAGTAACGATTTTAAATGTTTTATCTTTCATTTCCTAAATTGCAGTTAATACGTCCTCAAAACAATTTTTAATATAATATTCTTTTTGTTCGCTAGTCGACAACACACTTTCCTCTTCCCACTCTGTTCCAAGAAAATTATTGCTGACAGTTGTTTCAATACATAGATGTTTAATTATAATGCATTCTCTTAATTTATCACAACCAACTTCTTCATTTATTGTTTCCGTTTGTTTAGTGAAAACAAACATTACTACTCCAAATATAATAAACACTACAGAAAAAAACAAAAATCCTTTAATAATTTTATCAACTATATTCATTTTTTACTCTCCTTTTCTATGCCGTATAAGTCATGGTTTCTGTCCTTATTCTCTAATTTATAATCAATTCCTAAATAATTCAATAGGTCTTGTGGATTATTTGAATATGTGCTATCATTCTCCTTTGCCCAAAGAGTATGACCTTTATCTATTAATATTTTTACCTTCTTCATTGTGCTGAATTTTCTCCTTTTGCGAACTCTTTTTCTAACATATCAATTATAAATCCAATTTGTCCAGGACTCCAACAACCAGTTCCATTTTGTATTTTACTCCAATTTGTTTCTTCTCTCATTCTTTCAATAAATCTTTTTAGTTTTTCTTCCATTTTACTTGTTAGGTTGTAATTACGTAATTATCCGAACAAACAAGCTAGGTCTGTTCTTTCTATTCTTCTTACTTCTACATCTCCTTTTAGTTCAAAATGGCATTCGCTACAATTAAAATCTTTACAAAACAACCTTACATGCTCGTCAAATTGATTCATATTTGTTATTTCAATATCTATTCTATCAAACTTATCATTCCATAATATTAATTTCATTGTTCTGAAACCCCTAATTCCATGTCTCTTTCATTAATCATAGAATCGCTCCAATTTGAGATTCTATTACATACTTTTGATGCAACAATAAGTAACAAAATAAATTCAATTCCTAATAAAAAATATCCCAATAAGTTATTCATTGTTCGTCGCTCCCTAAGTCTGAGTCTTTTTTTATTGCTTTCAATTTGCCCTTCTTAACTTCCCACTGTAAAATATCGCCTTTATTCAAATTAGCTTCTTTCTCAACTTTCTTTGGAATCCTTGTCATAAGGTTTCTTCCATCGTAACTCAATTTACTTTCTTTTTTCATTTTTATTATTTTTAGGCAGTTTTATTTGTAATCCACTACTGCTCAAACGGATTGTTTTTTAGAGTCCTATGGACTTATAGATATATTTAATGTCAATCTCTTGACGGATTTTATGGATTTATATTATATACTAAACACCATTCTCATGATTGAGTATGAAAGAAATAAAATAAAAAATTAAATAAAAATATTTTTATTTCTTGATTGGTAAATCTCCAATTATTAGCTGTGGTTTTATTCCTTTGTCTGTTAAGATAATCTTTGAATTTCTTTTCAAAGAATCTCTAGTTACTTCAAGTGATTTTTCCATCTGTGCATTTTTCTTAAAAGATTTTTCAATTAATTCAAATGCTTTTGCTTTACCTTCAGCTTTTAATATTGATGCTTGTTTTTCACCTTCTGCCTTTTCAATTTCAGCTTCCTTATATCCTCTGGCTTCAATCTTCTTAGCATCTGAAAGGTCTTTTTCGGCTATTCTTTTCTGTTCTGCCTTAACAACTTCGTTCATTGCATCTTGTACATCCCTTGGTGGCTCTATTCTTTGAACCTCAACCCTCAATACATTAACTCCGTATGACTTTGTTTCTTTAGATAAAACTCCTTCAACTGATTTATTAATTTTCTCTCTCTCTTTAATACATTCAGTTAATGTCATATTACCCATTACTGCTCTAAGAGTTGTTCTAGCTAGTGAAGTTAATTGTCTTCTGTGGTCGTCTACATTATATTCAGATGCCTTAACATTTTGAACTTGATAATAAACCATTGCATCAACTTTTGAATTTAATTTATCCTTAGTTTCTACTGTTTTCTCTGGAACATCAACCATCTGTTCAGTTATATTCACATATCTTGTAGATTGAATTATTGGTATAATCCAATTGAATCCCTGTTCAGCAGTTTTCTTATATTTAC
>JAUUWR010000100.1 GCA_030588935.1 bacterium
TGTTTCCTAAAAAACTTAAAATCCTGTAAATTGAATCTCCTATTATGGAGTTTCTTGTTCTTCCTACATGGGGAGAAGCATTTGGATTTACGCTTGTGTGTTCTAAGAGAATTTTTTGATTTTGATTTTGTTTGCCGAAATTTGCATTTATTTTAATTATCTGCTGGGCTAATTTCTTTTTATTGACAAAGAAATTAATATATGGGCCTATTGGTTTAATTTGTTCGATGTTTTTTGCTGGCTTGAGTTTTTTTGCTAAATCTTGCGCGATAATTTTTGGTTGTTTTTTTAGTCGTCTAGATAAAATAAAACATGGGAAAGCATAGTCACCAAATTTGGAGTCTGGAGGAATTTCAATTAGTTTTTCTATTTCCTCTTTTTTTAGTCTTATTTTCTTAGACAATAAACTTATGATTTCTTGTTTAAACATAATTTTAATAATAGATCAATGTTTTTAAAAGTTGTTTATTTTTTTACACCCCTTTTATTTTAGCTTTCTCAATCCAGCCATCTTGTTTTTGACAATCAGAGCAAACAAAAATAAACTGAATCTTTCTTTTTTCATTTTTTACTTTTAATATTGTTCCTTTTAACTTCCAGTTTTCTTCCTCAATCTTTTTATTACAAATTACACATCTTTTTGTCATGATTAATAGAATAATTTAAGAGATATATATCTTTCTCTTTTTAAATATGTAATCTAAAATATATATTACAGTATATAATAGAATTGCAAAAAAAAGCAGATTAAAACCGAAGTCTCAATCTGCTACCTACCGAAGTAGGCATGTTTAAGAAATATTAAAGCTATTTAAAGTTTTCGATTTATTTTTGTTACTTTTTTGTAATTGCAAAATCTAATTTAAAATAAGCTTAAGCTACTCATCAACACGTCTTAAAAATTTATCAGATATTAGATAAAAGAAAAATTTGGCTGTCCGAAGGCGACAAATTTTTTACTAATAAAATAGTTGAAACAGACAAAATTGCAAAAAAAAAGCAAGTCAAAACCGAAGTCAAGACCCGCTACCTACCGAAGTAGGCATATTTAAGAAAGATTAGGGCTATTTAAGGTTTTCGATTGTGGATTGTTTATATTATTTTTATGTATGATTATTTATTTTATATTTTATTTTTCTGGAATTTCTTTGACTTATTACTCTCTGTTTTGAGTAGTTTAAGCTTTTTACCTCAAGCCATCATATTTTTATTTATTATTAGTTTTATTAAATCAGTTATCTTTTTAAACATTAAAAATTTAGAATTTTTATGCGGGGGTTCCCGAGTGGTCAAAGGGGCAGGACTTAAGATCCTGTGGCTTAGTGCCTTCGTAGGTTCGAATCCTACCTCCCGCATTTTGGATTTTAAAATGAAAACCAAGATTGTTATCTTAAACGCCCACACCAGGAATCGAACCTGGGAGTCCCGAAAGACCGAGCTTTCCAAGCTCGTGCAGTACCACTGTGCCATGCGGGCATAGATTAATGATTATTATTAGGTTTTTAAGGTTTTATTATCAATATCAAAACATTCTTTAAACAATATATATCCTTAAAAATTGAGTTGTGTATTTTCAGTTATTAATATCATAATATCATAAAAATAAACGCTCGAGAGATCAGGCGCTTGAGCTACTTATATTGGGCGCTTAATTAATTGTAAAATATAGATAAAACAACAAAAAATGACTCTATTTTCAATATTCAAAAAAGCAGATACTTTGTATTTCCCAGGATGCAAAACATATTTTAAATATAAAGATAATTTTGAACTCTATAAAAAGATTTTTTCCAAAATAGGGATAAAGATAATTGAACCAAAGGGAATTACTTGCTGCGGACTTCCTGCTTTGGAGCTGGGCTATGAGCAAAAAGCAAGAAAGTTAGCAAGGGAAAATTTTGAATTATTAAAAAAAAATAACGTAAAAAAAATTATAACAAATTGTCCTGCTTGCCATAAAATGTTTACTCAAAATTACTCAGAAATATTACCAGATTGGGATATTGAAGTAAAAAATATGTGGGAGCTAATCTTGGATAAGTTAGAAAGAAAACCAAGACTAATTAAGAAAAAAGCTTACGAGATTATTACTTTTCAGGATGCATGTTATTTAGGAAGATACTGCGGGATTTATGAAGCGCCAAGAAGAATTTTAGAATTAATAGGTTATGGTATAAAGGAAATGTACGATTCAAAGGAAAATAGTGTTTGTGCTGGAAGTTGTGGAGGTTTGATAATGATTAATTCTGAATTAGCAGATAAAATTGCAAGACAGAAATTATTACAGGCTAAAAGAACTAAAGTTAAAAAAATGATTGTAACCTCTTTAAATAGTTATGATTTATTAAAGAAGAACGCAGAGGAAACCGGCATCGAGGTTTTAGAATTATCAGAGATTTTAGCAAAAGCTTTAGGGATTAAAGTGAAAGAACACGAGGTTACAGAAGGGACAGAGCCAAGGGTTACGGAAGGGGCGGAGCCCCTTGCTGAAGAAGAACAAATAATAATAGACATAAAAAGCAATAAAAAAATCAAAGAAGGATTAAAAGAAGATTATGGGGGGATTTAGAAAATGAATAAAACAAACCTTTTTAGAAAAAAGGTTATGATCCAAAAAATAACTTTTCCGAGAAAAGTTAAATCAAAATCAAAAAATATTAATATATTATAAAATCAAACTTTCTTTTTAGAGAAAAGACAAGTTTGAACAAAGAAAAACTATGATAGACGAGAAGCTTAAGCTTCTACCTCAATCCCTAAATATTCCATCAGATTTCAGTTAAAAAATAAAATAAAATAAAAAAAATGAATAAACGAGAAATAATATGTTATGAAACAGATGCATCAAGATTAATTGGAAAAGCAGAGAAAGTTGTTTTTCCAAAAACTGTAGAAGAGGTTCAAAATATAGTCAAAAGTTCAGAAAACATTGTTTCAAGAGGAGGAGGGACTAATTTAATGGGGGGAACCATCCCAAACAATTCTATTGTAGTTGACATGAATGAAATGAACAAAATTCTGGAATTTGATAAAAAAAAGAAGATTATTTATGTTGAAGCAGGAATTTCTATTAAAGAATTAAATGAAAAATTAGATCCAATAAATTCTGAATTACCTATCCGAACATTAAATCAGGCATCTACAATTGGAGGAATGGCTGCTGTAAACATATTTGATTCCAGAAGTATGAGATATGGCAGGATAAAGGACAGGGTTGAAGAAATAGAATTTGTTAATGGACGAGGGGAATTAATGAAAACAGGAAAAGCAGATTTGTCAGATGT
>JAUUWR010000023.1 GCA_030588935.1 bacterium
ATAGCAGAAAAGAATGTTGAAAGAATGAATGAACATAAAGGTATTGAACCAGAATTATATACAAGAAATATTATCCAATGTTTTGCACACAAACAAACTTGCCAGAGATGGTTGGAGTTTTTGGAGGAGTTAAATGAACAATTACAAAGAATATGGAAAGTAATTGATGCGTTAGAAGGTGATGAAACTACAGAGAAAATCACCGACTTAAAACAAGCAATTAAAATCTACGAGGAAAATGGGATATGAGATCAAAACCAAATTCAGAACATAAAACATTTAATTTAGATGAGGATGTCATAACTCTAATTAAAGAAGGATCTAATATAAACGCAATGAGCCAAAGCGAGTTCATAGAATTCCTTGTTAATTCTTGGGATGAAAACATAAATCCCTTAAAAAATCTAAAGAAGATAAGAGCCAACAAAAAACTATTATCAGAAGATATTAAAGAACTAGAAAAAGCAGAAAATTTAATAATGGATAACCTAGAGAAAGTTGAGGCATGGAGAAATATAAAGCAACAAAGAAAGCCAGAGGTTATAGATAGTCTTGTAAGAGTTCTTTCAGAAGGAAGGACAATAGATGCAGAAACCATAGCAAAGAATCAAAGCATAAGATTGGGAGTTCCTGCTATGCAACTTATATTTGAATCAATGGATAAATTAAAAAAGAGGGGAACATGAAACTTAAAACATTAAAGGATTTAAAGACTTTTGATATTGATGTAGAAGCATTTAAACTCAAACTCAAAGAAGAAGCAATTAAATGGGTTAAGAAATATTTAAAAGAAAAATCAAAGACGAAACAAGATGAAATGGTTTATTGGTGCTATATGGGGAGAATTCATGCATTAACTGAGTTTCACAACATCACAGACGAGGATTTGAAATGAACGACCTAATTAAATTAACTCTATCAATTTTAGGAATTGTAGGAGCAACCATAATCTATACTTTAATAATAGAAAGGAAATTGAAGAAGAGGCAAAAGAAGATGAAACTTAAAAAAAGGAGAAAAGGAAAATGAATTTAGCTGATGCTTTTATAAATGTTTTAGGAGCATGCTTTTCTGGACTACTTATGGGTTTAGCATATCTTGTTTATCAACATAAATTTATGAAAGATAGAATATGAATGACAGAGAAAAAGGATTAGCTGAACTTGTAATGTTTACTATTTACATAAATAGCCAGAAAGAAGTTGAAAATTATTTTAAAGAATATGTTGCACACACAAATTTATTAGGAAAGAAAAAAGATATGAAACTCTTAGAAAAAATAAGTTCAGAATATTCAAATTATCAAATAAAGAAAGCAAAGGAAAATGAATCATAGTTTTTATCAGCAGACAAAAACAAAGCACTCACAAGTTTGCTTAACAGGTTGTCTTGTAAGTGTTTTTATAATATAAAATGACAAAAGAAAAACCTAATGAAGACATAGAGCTTGCAAGACAAAGTGGATATATTGAAGCTTGTTATGAATTTAATAATCGTGTTAAAAAGTTGAAAGAGGAATTTCCAAAAGAACCTTTTCTTCATAGAAAAATTAATGAAATAATGGAAGATTTTTCCCAAGATAATCATAGTCCTCAGGATAAAACTAGTGCTGGCGTACCAGTTCCTGAGGACACTTCAAAAGATATTTGTGAATGTGGAAAAGAAGAAAAATATCATCCTATTGTTAATCATGCCACTGGACAGATATTATGCAAAAAGTTCAAACCTAAAAGAAGAAGATTAAATATTATGAAAAATACAACAAAAGTTATTAAGGGACTTAGATTTAAAGATGCTCAAAAGAAAAAAGGTTGTGGAAAGAAAATTCAATTTAGGAATAAGAAATATAATTGTGGAGATATTATTGATTTTAATTATAGGAAAAAAACTTTGTTATGTCCGAAATGCCAAAAGGAGGATAAAAATGTGTAGCTTTGAAGAATGTCCAAAATGTGGTGAAGGTATGATGAGTTTAGATGGAGGTTGGTGTGTTTGGTATTGTCCTAATTGTAGATGGCTTTCTTGTAGTGATGGTAAGAAAGTTGTTTTTGAAAGAAAACTCAGGAAAGATGCTATGGAAGAATTAAAGGAGGATGAATATGATGGAAATAAATACTATTAATGAATGGGATATAAGAATTGTTCATAGGAATAATAAAGAGATTGGTAAAATATCTTTTAGAGAATTATTTAGATTGGTTATAGAAAATATTAAAGTGGAAGAACTAAAAAAGGAGAAAAAAGATGACAAAATATAAATGTGATGTTTGTGGAGAAAAACATGATAGGATTCATATAATTATAGAATGTTCTGATTGTTATATGAGAGGTTGGAAGAAACAATTTAAGAAGAAACTAAAAAAGGAGAAAAAAGATGCAATGAAATTATATTCTTGTCCTAAATGTAATAAAACAATACCACATGAAGGACTTTGTTATAAGTGTGAGGAGAAAAAATGAAAAGCAAAAGCACAAAGCAAGTAGTTGAAGAATTATTAAGAGATGATCCTCGTTGCAGAAAGGATGATAAGTGGTTAATAATTCAAACACTTAAAAAATTAGGATTTAGTTTTTATATAGATTATAGAGATATAGAAGATATTCCTGCATTTGAAACTATAACAAAGTGCAGAAGAAAGATTCAAAACGAAGAAAACAAATACCATGCTGACGGGGATGAATTTATCCCAGAAGAAAATGTTACCTATGAAAAGAAAATTAATCAATGAGCATAATATAATAGAGATTGTATCAGTAGTTTTAATATTAATTGCTGTTTGTTTATTTTTCATATTTTAAAAAATGGAAGACAAAATAAAATTCATAACAATAAGAATAATTAATGGGGAGTTAATGGATTATCAAAGAGATTACTTAGAAGGTCTAACAACTGATGAGATAGGTTTATTCTTACTTGCTATGGAATCTCTTAAACAAGAATTAGTAGAAGATTTTATTTCTAGAGATCCTCTTTATCATACTAGCACAGATCCAAAAGATATAGGAGGGGGAGAATGAAATTTTTAAAAAGAATTTTTTGTAAACATAGGTTTGAAATAATAAGAAGGAGATATGGTTTTTTTGTATGCAATTATGTGGTAATTTGTATTTCTTGTGGAAAAGAAAGAAAAGTAAATAAAAAAGATTTGATAAAACACCTGCTTGTTCCAAAGAATATTAAAGAAGATATTAGCAAAGCTTGTATTTATTATAAAACTTATTTTAAAAATGACTTCCCAAACTAGAGAAGAAAAAGAAAGATTTGAAAGAAAGAGTAAAAAACCAGAGGAAGATAAAAGCAGATTCCAAGAAAAGATAAAAGAACAAGTAGAAATGGGTGTTCAAACAACATTATAAAATGGGGCAATCAGAGGTTATAAATTTGTTAGAAAAAAGTAAGGAATGGATTACAGCAGAGGAAATCACAAATAAGTTAAAGACTAATGGCCGTGTAGTAAGAAGGGTTTTGATGGTCTTATTTAGATTTGATGAAATTTTAAGAGAGAGATGTAAAAACTCTGCACACTTTAAATATGTTTATAAAGCAAAATGAAAATTGAAGAATACAGAAAGATGAATAGAATTGAATTAGGGAAAGAATTGAATCTATTAAAAATTGAATCTATGAAAGCAGGTGTAGGATTTATACAAGCAAAAGTTGGAAAGAAAAAAGAAAAAGGAGAATCTGGTAGCGATATTATAAAAAGAATTAGGAGAGAAATTGCAAAGATAAACCATGTTTTAAATGAAAAATATTCAACCAATAAAATGTCTTCAAAGACGAACCACCCAAAAATAAGATAAAATAATTGGTCCTTTTTCATAAATTTTATCCATAAAAAGGGGTAAGGAGAAGTGAAATGGTTCTTCACTTTTCATCCCTTATTGTGTTGAATGTAGTTTAATAGATGCTATTAAATTACCTCTTTACAGGGAGGGGTTTCGTCTAGAACCTCTTCCTAATGATATTCACAATGAAAAATAAAATTGGTTTGTTTTTAGCTTCATTAGGGTTTCTTGGATTGATGATTTCCCTATTAAGTAATGCCTCAACTATGGCAAAATCAGTTTTATTTTTTGTTTTCTTTCTTTTAATTGTTATTGGTCTTTTATTAGAAACTCCTATTGGAAGTTTTTTTAAAGAAAAAATGGAATACCCTAAAACTTATTAATTTACAAAGGTTTTTAAATATAGAAATGTTTAAGAATTTATGAAAAAAAGGGGATTTTCTATCATAATATTATTTTTAATTCTAATGCCAATAATTTCAGCACCTTATTCAAATTGTGAAATTTATGGAACTTGTCCTGTGTTTGATCCAGATTTTTTTATGCCAACTAATACTTCTGTTTTCGGAAACTTTTCTTTTAATGGGGGTTGGACAACAGGGGGATTAAGTATTATTGACGGAGATATTTATGCACAAACAGGATATTTTTATAATCTTACTTCTTTAAATATTACTAAACAAAATTTAACAATAATAACAGACTTAAATATTTTTGGAGATATAATTCACGGAGGAGTAACTGACCCTTGGGTTGAGAAATCTGGAGACACTATGACTGGTGATTTAACCTTGTCTGGTGCAACTACTCATTTACTTCTCCCTTCAAATAATGACGCAACAACTCCAACTCTTGCTTTCGGAGATGGAAATACTGGGTTTTATGAAAGTGCAGATAATTCTTTATGGGTTTCAGTTGCAGGTACAGCAAGATGGAAACTTGGAGCTACAGCTATTGAAGCAAACAGGGCTCGTTCACCAGCTCTTTTATTTGAAGATTCATCATCTACCAAACCAAATATAGTTCCTAACAGACCTGATACTGATACAGGTATTGGTTGGGCTGCAGCAGACCAACTTAGTTTAATTGCAGGTGGAGTTGAAGGTATGAGGATAGTTGAGAGTGCTGGTGCTATAACTCATACTATGACTGGAAAAGTTGATGTAGCAAATGCAATAGCTTTTACTGATAATGGGGCTTTTGTTAATAATATTGCACAGATTTATAAAAGTGCTTGGGCAGGACTTTTACTAACTGGTTTTGCAGGAACAACTTATGATTTTTCAATCGCAGAAAGTGCTGGAACTGTAATTATGGCTAATCCTAAAGATACAAATAATGTGGTTTTTCCAGTTGGAAATGTAGGAATAGGAACAACAACCCCTCAAAACACATTGAATGTAATTGGCGACGGAAACTTCACAGGAAACCTAACTCTCGGAGAAAAAATAACATTTGCTTTTGGAGAAATAATTGACAACATAGTAGATGGTTGGATTAGAATAACAGGGAATTTGAATGTAACAAATAATCTAACTGTTGGAGGAAATGTTACAGCAGAGAATGTTTTCTTACCATCCTTCCTCTTTGCCCACACAAACACAACCCAAATAGTTGTTTCTGCTGGAACATGGTATAATGTTACCTTTGATGAAGAAGTAAGTAGCCCTAAATTCAGAATAACACATACACACGACGACGATACTAATGACACTTTTATTATACAAGATGAGGGATATTATGACATTCATTATACTATGTCTTTTTCAGATGCCACAGCCACACCTTCGGCTCATATAGTAATGAGGGTTGTGAAGAACAATATAGAAATAGCTGGTTCGCTATTGGAAGAAGATAGTTCAAAACAGTATGCAGATTTCACAATCTCTAATGGTCCAATAGTTTATCTTGAAACAGACGACGAGATAAAATTTCAATTCACATCAGACGATACAGATGTTTCACTTACATCACATAGAACATATGGAGAACATCATGATGTTGGAACTATAAAAATAAAGAGGGTAGCATGAAAAAAATATATTTATTTATTATCTTAGGAATTTTATTAGTCGGAACTATAACAGCTTTTACTTTATCTTTATCAGATTCAGATTTCAAAACAAAAATAACAACAATATCTTCAAGTTTATTTTACGATAAATTAGTTGAAACAAATAAAATAGATTCAAAAGAAATTCCTAAAGACACAACTTTAAGTCTGGAAGATTCAGGTTTAGAAATCACACAAAATAAAGATGGGGTTATAAGAGTGAGGGCAGAATGAAAAAAATATTATTATGTTTAATGCTGGGAATATTTTTAATTAGTTTAGCAACTGCAACTCTCCCCCCTGTTAAACAAAATGAATGTGTCCAATTAAAAACTATTCTCAATACAGCTTGGGTTAATATATCTTCAATAACATATCCAAATGGAACAACATTATTTTTAAATCAAGAAATGACAAAGAACGCACTAACATTTAATTATACTTTCTGTGGAACAGATACTCTTGGGCTTTATCTTTATGATTATTTTGATGCAGAAGGAAATGCCTATCCAAATGATTTTTTAGTAACCCCTTCTGGAAAGGTACCCACAGTAGCAGAATCAATTTTATATTTTCTTCTAACAATAATTATGTTCGCAGGTTCGATTGCTATTTTTTATTTAATTCTAATTATTCCTTATCAAAACCCCAAGAATGAAGAGGGAGTAGTTGTTGAAATTACAAAATTAAAATATTTAAAAGTTTTTTTAATAACAATACTTTACCCAATAGTAATAATTACTTTAAATCTAATGAATGGTCTAGCAGTTAATTTTATGTCTTTAACAATATTTACTGGGATTATCGGATTTATGTTTGAAACATTATTAAGGCTAGCTTGGATGTGGACAGTAGTAATGGCTTTATGGATAATCTATTTATTAATCAGAGATACAAATTTTAGAAAGATAATTAAACAACATAATCTTAAAATATGAGTGAACTAAATGATTTAATTAAAAAAAAGAAAGAGATAGAAAAAAGAATACAAGTGAAAAAAATAGAAGAAAAACATAACAAAAAAAATAATTCAAAAAGTAAAGCAAATGTCTTAATAAGAGTTTCAAAAGAATTTGATTATGATTTAGAGGATATTATTACTGGAAGGATTAAAATAAGAAAAGATGTAAAGGCAATATCAAAACCAAAGTTAACAAATTTAATAATGAAACATAAAAATTGGGGGGAAATAAAAGATGATTGCATCAATTTTAACTTTGAAGAAGAATAAAAAAGCACAAATGACAATGTTTATCTTTTTTGGAATAATCTTAGTATTAGGAATAATTTTCTTTCTTTTAGCAACTGGGATAATGGCTAATAAGATAAACAATGCCCTTAGTCAGGATATAGATCTTGGACAAGTAAACTTAAAAGATTTAAATGAATTAACATACGGAAAGTATAATACTATGCTTGTAAACCACTCAGATTTTATGGGAATTTGTGCAATCTTTGGAATGATTTTAGGGTTGTTTTTATCTTCTTATGCTCTAAGAGGGAAACTTCCAAAGTGGGCTCTGATATTGGATGTATTTATAATTTTTGCAGTATTTATCTTTTCAATATATCTTAGTAAAGCATATTCGGTTTTAGTAAACTCTTTGGCAGAAGCCTCTGAACCATTCCTTGAAACCATTATGCCCAAAACTTCAATGTTCATGCTTAACCTTCCAATCTTTGTAGTAATAATTGGGGTAGTTATGATGGTTTTATTCCATTCTTCAATCCCAAGAAAAAGAGAAGAAAGATTCGGGAGGGAGTTTCAAGGCATTTAAAATGAAAAAAATAATGTTACTTTTACTTTGTATGGTTTTATTAGTCGGCGTTATAAGTGCAGATGAACTTCTAACTATTGACAACATAAAACAATACAATGAATCAACACAAACTATTACAATAGTTAATACTTTTGGATTGGGTAGAGATATTGCAACTATTCAACTTAATACCCCAACAAATTACAAAGTTGGAGCAGGTTATCAGAAAGTTGCAGAGTTTACAATAGATAGTTTTGACGATACTTACTCAGATGCTTTTGATAAAATGAATTTCTATAATGCTATTGACATGGAAAAGATAGATAGACAATTTGATTATAAATACTTAACAACTGAAATGTTTGATGTTAATGATTATAAAGAATCTTGTAGCACTTCAGAAAATGGAACAAAAGAATGTACTTATGAAATTGTAGGGACACACCAAGAAGAAAGAAAAGTCTGGAAAGATTTAGATACAAGTGTATTAACAAAAGGAAAAATAACTATTGGAATATTTACAGATGTTAAAGTTGGAGATTATGTGGAGTGGATTCCAACATTGTTTGGTAAGGAAATTTCAGAATTTGCCTCGTGGACAGAAGATTTAAATACAAATCTAATAGCATACTATAAATTTGATGAAGGAACTGGAACAAATGCTTTAGATTCTATAGATGGAATATATAATCTAACTGGAATTAGCACTCCAAAATGGACTACATCAGGATTAATAAATGATGCAACTAATTTAACAAGAACAGATAGTGAATATTGGAATGGAACAGACGATGGATTACTTTTTAACTACACAACTCCTTTTTCAATTAATACTTGGGGACTTCTTTATAACTTAACTGTAGATGGATTTTTAGTTAGTAAAGCAGCAGATGATGCAATTAATTATGGAAGATACCACCTTAAATTTAATCAAGCAGATAATACAATGAGTTATGCAGCACATGAATCAGATAATACACAAATAACGATTACAAGTAATGTAACTTTAACAACAGGTCAATGGTATATGTTTACTGCTGTTTACAATGGTTCTGGAGGAATGAGTTTATTTGTTAATGGGTCACTTGCTGGAAAGGCAACTATTACTGATTTTAAAGATACAGGAGAATCTCCTTTTAAAATAGGTGAACAATCAGGGTCAACAGGTTCAGGAACTTTCTTTTGGGATGGTTTAGTTGATGAAACAGGAGTATGGGGAGGAACAGCTTTAACTCAATCTCAAATTACTCAACTTTATAATAATAATTTAGGGATACCACATACAGATGTTTTTGCAGCAAATATTACTTTAAATACTCCAATAGATAATGTTGATTTAACAATAAGTTCTATAACTTTTGGAGGGGTAGTAATAAGTGAACAAGAATATGCAATTACTAATGTAAGTTTAATAATTAATGACGCATATAATGAAACAAATACTTCTGGGATAAATAATTCTAACTATACTTTTATAAAAACACTAGAAGATGGAGATTATATTTGGACTTATGAAGCTTGTGATAATGCAAGCCAATGCACAAATGGAACAGCAAGAAGTTTTAGTATTGACACAACAAATCCAGCAGTAATAATGTTAGCCCCCCCAACAATAGTAAATTATCATAGAATAAATACAAACCTCTCTATAAACTGGTCTGCGAATGATACTAATATAGATACTTGTATTTTACAGTTTGAAGGAGTTAATAGAACTGTAACCTGTTCTGACAATTCAACACAAGTAAACATCACAAATATAATTAATAGAACTCTAATATTTTATGTTAATGATACTTTTGGACACATGAATTCCACAAGCAGGTCTTGGAATTATACTATATTTGAAAATAACAGGATTTTTAATAATGAAACTATTGAAGGAACAACAGAAAATTTTCTTATTAATTATAGTATAGCAGAAGGATTCCAAACTTCCTTAGTTAATTTAATTTATAATGGAACACCATATTCAACAACATTAAGAGATTCAAATGGGATAGTTATTGGAGAAAATAACTTAGTTATTCCAGATTTATCTGCTAATTCAAATGTTTCTTTTTATTGGAATATAACTTTAACTAGTGGGGTAGTTGTAAGCACGTCAACTTCAAACCAATCTGTTAGTTTTTTATCTATAGATGATTGTTCTACAAATACAAATCTTATTTATAATTATACTCTCTATGACGAAGAAACACAAGATAAGTTAGAAAATAATTCAATAGAAATTCAAATTAAAGTTTTTGATATATTGAGATCCATTTCTTTTTTAAATTTTTCCAAAGAATATAATGAAACAGAGGATTATGCCGAAGTTTGCTTAAATATAGCTTTATTAAATACAACATCTTACTCTTTAGATTCAACTGTAAAATATAATTCAAATGATTCTGGGAGCAGTTATGCCACAGAATATTATAATATTCTTAATTTTACCTTAGGTAATTCTACAGTTCCAAAACTAATTTCCCTCTACGATTTACTTTCAGCAGATTCAACAGATTTTCAATTAACTTTTAGAGATTCCAACCTTGCCTTTTTTCCAGATATATTAGTCCATGTTGATAGGCAGTATGTTTCTGATGGGGATTTTAAAACAGTTGAAATTCCAATAACAGATAGCAACGGACAAACAATATTACATTTAGTAAGAAATGATGTTATCTATAATTTTATAATGGTTAATTCAGAAGGAAAGGTTGTTGCAACCTTTAATAAATTTATTGCTTTTTGTCAGGATTTCACTATTGGAAGCTGTTCTATTCGGTTGGATGAACCTTCTGTAGAACAACAATTATATGATACTTTAGAAGATGTCCAAATTTCATATGCAATTTCTTATAGTGATTTAACAAATGTTCTTTCTTTGCAGTTTCTTTCTAATGATCTAACAACGAAAACAGTAGCATTTGAGGTTATAAGAAATAGTGATTTCGGAAATAGAACAGCTTGTCTGGAAACTTTAACAGCATCTTCTGGAACGATTGGATGTGATCTTTCATCAATATCTAGTTCAGATAGATTTTTATTTGCTAATATTTATGTAGAGAGTTCCATTAAAGCAACTGAAACAATAGATTTAGAGGCAGATACAAAAAGTTTTGGGGATGCAGGATATTTTATTGCCTTCCTTTTCTTTTTATTCCTACTCACAATGTTCATAGATGATAAACAAGCCGTAATCATTTCTCTTGGTCTTGGTTGGGTTGTTGTAGTAAGTCTGGGATTACTGAAAGGATCTTTATTTGGAAGTATTTCAGCAGGAATATGGTTAGTTGTTTGTATAATCATCTTTTTATGGAAATTAAAAAAGGAGAAAATATAATGGGGTTTAAAAAATTATTCGCAAATATAGTAATTTCTGCATTGTTTGTATTCGCTATAATGAGTTTTATAATAATAGTTCAAATAGATAATGGAGCAAATGAAAAAATAACTGATAATGAATTGATTAATAGTTCTTACACTCATTTATCTGGAAATTTAACTAATGTTCAATCAACAGGTCAAGCATCCTTAGATACTTTTGGAACAAGTCCTCCAGAAAGACCATTAGGCGAACTTGATGTAAGTTCTGTCGTTGCTCCAACAAAGTTGTTTAGGGGAATGAGTATAGGAACTTATAATGTTTTAATCAGGCTTCCAATGATTCTCCTTGGAGTTAGTCCAATAGTAGCTTCGGTTATAAGTTCAATAATTATCTTATTAATAATCATAGGGATTTGGGCTATATGGAAGGGGGCTATACCCTCATAATAATAAAATGGTAAACTACGCAGACTTAGGAAACTTATCTGAAAACGCAACAATAGGAGAACTTATGGCACTTCCAAATAACGCTTACCCTTATTTTTGGGCTTGGATAATCGGGGGGATCTGGTTAATTATGGCTCTTTCAATGTATTTCTCACAAAAAGAGAAAATTGGAAAAACAAATTTTTTAAGTCCTTTAGCAATCTCTTCTTTTGCTTGCATAATTTTATCTGCAATAGGAACCTTAGTTGGGATTATTTCCCTTGAGATAATGATTTATGTTCTAGTATTTGGGCTTTTAATAATCGTTGTATATTTCTTCTCCGATTAAGTATACATTTATATAGTCTTTATGAGTAGTATGTGTATGAGAATTGACATCACAATACCAGATGAATTAGTAAAAAGAATTAAGAAGTTCAGAAAAGGAGTTCTAGAAATTAATGTTTCTAAGATATGTGCTAAAGCAATTAAAAAGGAGTTGGATAAATTAGAAAAATGACTTGGACAAAAGATAAAATAAAAGAATATAAT
>JAUUWR010000022.1 GCA_030588935.1 bacterium
CTATACTTCCTGCCTGCGTAAGCAATTATTTGTGTATTAGCCCCAGAAGCATAAAGCAGAACAGGGTCGCGAGCACCTGTCAACTGACCAATTTCCAAATGAGCAACACAATGATTCACAGGAATCAAAGGAACATCTAATTCAAGAGCTTTCTTTTTTGCAAATTTCATTCCTTCAATTAAACAAGGAGCCAAGCCAGGTGCATTAGAAATTGCAATTGCATCAATCTTCTCAGCATCAATTCCAGCCTCGCTCAATGCCAGAGCATAAACCTCATCACAAACCCGAGCATGATGTTTAGCCGCCTCAATAGGAATTATCCCGCCTTCCTCAGTTGTATAACTATCTTTAACATTTGCTAGAATCTTTCCATCCTCAACAACACCAATACCAAAAGTGTGCGCTGTTGATTCGATTCCTAAAATCATAAATCTTAAACAAAAATCAGGTTTATAAATTCTATTTCCCTATATTAAAAATGATATTTATACATTTCTTAATAAGTCTAATTTTAGGAAAACTTTTTGGAAATTATTTTTTCTTTATTTTAGGATCAATACTTCCAGACCTGGACCATGTTTATATTATTATTAAAAACAAATTATTTAGTTTTAAGAAAATTATTAAAACTATTAAATATGAAAAAAGATTCAACATAAGATATAAAACTTTTTTATTTCATTCGATTCTTGGATTAATATTATTTTCATTAATTGTTTATTTATTTAGTAAAACCAGAGCAATATATTTTGGGATTGCTTATCTTTTGCATTTATTAATTGATTGGATTGATGTAGATGAAAAATATTTTTTATATCCTTTAAAAATAAAATTTAAGGGATTTTTACCAATATGGTCAAAGTTTGAAAAAATACTAACAATAATCCTAATTATAATAGTAATAATAATTCATCTATAAAATAAAAAAACAAAATTTATAAAAAAATAAAAAATCACCTCTCCTTCCCAGAATCATTAAACATAATCAGGAACTACTTTTTCTTTTTTTTCTTTGCAGCTTTTTTCTTTCTTCTGCCGCCTCGAGCCATTTTAGCCTCACAGACATTTCCTTTACCGTCAACATAATATAAATATCCAGGCTTTCTCTTAACAACTTTTTTTACAATAACTCTTCCCATTTTTCAACCTCCTTTTGAATATGATATATATTTAAAACATTTTAAGTATTTAAAGGTTTCTCTCGTCGACAAATCTCTTGAAATTTTCATTGCTTGACGATACTTCCAACAGCTTATCAAATTTTTTCTTTGGCTGAATCCAGAATATCCAGGGCCTTACAAATTTCTCGTCGACAATTTTATTTCCATTAAACCAAATAGCATAAAATGGTTTGCAAAAAAATGAATGAATTCTCCATCTCCTAAGTTTTCCAAAATAAAAAAGCAAGCAAGGAGATTTTTTTCTAAACATTAACCCGCTTATTTTTGAAAAAACACTCTTACATTCTTTAACATCTAAACTAATTCTCTTTCCTTTATAATTAAAGTTAAATTTTACCATCTTATTATCAATATCTTATAATTATTTAAGTTATGCTCTCAGCTCATCAAGTTATGCTCCCCTCTCCAAAGATTAAAATATTATAGAATTAAGAGTTATTAAAATTATTGTCTCTTTTTTTCAAATTAACATACCTCTCATACATTTCCTTAACATTCCTCTCGCACACAAAATCATGATGCTTAAATCCGCCTCCAAAACTTTTTGGAATGTGCATTAATTCATGAATTAAAGTTTTAATTTTCTCATCAGCAGAAAGTTTATCAAACCTTTCTGAAATTATTTCAATAACATAAAATCCCCTCCGACCCAAAGCCAATTGCATCGCCTTTCCCAATGCATGACACCTTGCAATTGTCCCCCTCGACCTGCTCCCAAAACTTCTTAAACAAACAACAGAATCTAATTTAACATGTGGAAACAGCATCAAACCTATTTCATTAATCTGTTCCTGCAAATCTTCTGCAATACTATATCTTATTGGCATTTTTATATTATTTTTACTGGAATCCTACAATCATTTAAGTTATTCAGATAAGTAGCATAAGCTTAGGTTCTTATCTCTCGAACTAATATTCTTATAATATTAACTTTTATTAAATTCACCTCGCCATAATCTTCACAATATCCCTGTCTTTTAATTTACTATCTTTCCCCAACTTCTTTCCAGTCCTTGCATCAATAGCAGAAACAAAACTCTCGCCAATATCAGAATGAATAGCAAAAGCCAAATTCAAAGCTGTTGAGCCAGGAGGCAAAAGATAAGCATCTGGCAAAACATTTTCTTTTTTATCTGAAAAATGATGCTCATTCTCAACAGGGAAAACTGTTATATATTTTAAAAATTTAAAAACCGCTTCATTCAAACACTTCTGCACACCTGTGCTCTCATAGACATCCAAAACATCTTTCTCTATTATTCCCAAAGCATTTTTTTGCTGTTCATTTAAATCTCCAATAACTTGAAAATCTTTATTACCAGGAATATAATCTATAAGATTATCTTTAGCTGCCTCTCTTAATGCCAACTCACTCTCTGCAGAACAAGGCACAATTAAAATCCCAGGAAATTCCTGCCTCAACTTCTCAATATTTTTCTTCGCCTCTCGCCTATCTGCTTTATTTGCTGCAATAATTATTGGCTTACTTTTTTTCCTTATCTCCTTCACAAACTCCAAAATATTTTCTTTTGTCCAAACCTCTCCATTCTCATCAAGCTTTAATTCATTCATAACATGCCTAACATCTTCTTCTCTTATCTTCAAGCCAGAAATCTGCTTAGCTAACTCCAAAGAAAGTTTAGAATCCTTGCTTTTCTTAGACAAAGCAAGCCAGTTCTTCTCCAAAATCCCATAAACCCACATATTTATTTCATTTTCCAAAAATCTAACATCTTCACAAACATCATAATTTTCTGTCAAATTCCCTTCTGCATCTGTTTTCCCGCTCGCATCTAAAACATGAATCAATAAATCAGCTTCTATTAAATCATTTAAAAATTCATTGCCTCTTCCTCTTCCCTTATGCGCCTTAGGAACCAAGCCCGCAACATCTATTAGCTTAACAGGCACAAATCTCTCTCCCCTAACACAAAAACCATGATTTGGATTACAATTATTTAAATTAAGTTCAGTCTCAGGACACTTCACTCTAACAAACCCAACGCCTTCATTAGCCTGTATTGTTGTAAAAGGATAATTAGCTATATTTACCTCAGCCAGCGTGCATGCTTTAAAAAATGTTGATTTTCCTGAATTTGGTTTTCCAACAAGACCGATTATCATAGAAATATACTAAAAACTAGGTTTTTATATTTTATCAACCTCTTCTTTCCTCAAAATCTGCTTATAAACATCTTTAATTCTCTCCATTAAAACTTCTATATTTGAATTATTAAAAATAAAAAAATCTGCCATTTCCATACACTTGCAGACCTGCTGTCCTTTAGGATCATCCTCTCCAAAATCCCTGTTATCTATTTCTAAAAACCCCTCCCAAGTTTTTGGGTCGCTTGGTTTTGCCCTTAATCTTAACCTCTCATATCTTTCTTCTTGCGGAGCATCAACAGCAATCAGGAAAAAATTCTTTATTTTTCTTAATTCTTCAACTTCCCCAGGATTTCTTATCCCATCAACAATATAATTTTTCCCAAGTTCAAGCTTCTCAATAATTCTTTTTGCCCAAGCACCAGGCCCTTCCTTGTTCCTAACTTCATTACCCAAATCCTGCAAATTCTTCCTTGTAATTTCAATTCCCCTGACCGCAGCCTCTTCTCTAACAACATCAGAAAAAGTATAATATTTAAAGCCTATTTTTTCCAAAAAATTTTTAATAAACCCCTTTCCAGAAGAAATCCTTCCTGTTAATCCGATTATCATCATTAGAAAAGATTAAATCAATTTATAAAAATAATTAACTTTAAATATACATATTAATATTTAGAATAATGAGCCTGTAGCTCAGTCTGGTTAGAGCACTGCTCTTATAAGAGATTGTTTCATTAGAAATGATTTTTCCTAGTTCAAGGGAAAGTTAAGCGAAGAAAACCGTTAGGTTGTCTTGGCAAGCTAAGAAAGGCAGGGGTCCCAAGTTCAAATCTTGGCAGGCTCATTTATTCACAATAGGATTGGAGAATTTTAAACAATAGTTTTAAAAACCAAATTTATTTCTTTAAAACAAGCCCCTGTAGTGTAGTGGCCAAGCATTCTGCCCTTTCGAGGCAGGGACCCGGGTTCAAATCCCGGCAGGGGCATCCATACTTTTTGTCTAATTAAAGGAACCTTTTTTATGTTATACAAGAAACCTACAAATTATTTTTAAAAATAATTTGTTTAACAATAACATGAAAATAGATCCTCATCATCAAGAAGAAAGATACCTTAATTGGAAAGAAAAAGATAAGAATGGAATAAATGGCATATCTAAAGAAAATTCTGATTTAATTCTACAATATCTAGAAGATATGGGGAAAGGGCTAAATATTTCTAATGTAAGTGTTAAAGGACCCAGAAGTTATTCAAGGTTGAATTCATTAAGAAACAGGCTTATATTTTTTGCTGAAAAGTTTAGAGAATTATACAACTTAAATAAAATTACAAATATAACAGAAGAACAACTAATGGCTTTCTTTTCTAATATGAAAAAAGGAAATATCACTAAAACAAATAATGAGCCTTACAAATCAGTTGATACTTATGCTAAAATCTTTAAGACTTTTTGGCACTGGTATCAAAAAATAAGCAAAAAACAAGGCAGAGAAATTCCAGATATATCAGAAGATTTGGATACAAGACCAGAAAAGCCTAAGTGGGTTTATTTGACTGAAGAACAAGTTAAAAAATTATGTAATAGTGCAAAATATGAATATAAAGTATTAATCATGTTTTTGCTTGATACAGGAATAAGGGCTCCAACTGAAATGATGAATGTTAAAGTTTCAGATTTATATAATAATTGCAAGGAGGTTCATATAAGGGAGGAAATAAGCAAGACTTTTGGCAGAAGAATAAAATTAATGATCTGTTCTGATTTGCTAAAGGAATACATAAAAACCAAAAATTTGCAAGGGGATAATTATCTTTTTCAAATAAAACCTGCTACAATTAATAAATATTTGAAAAGATTGGCATTAACAGTTTTAGGAGATGGAATAAGTGAAGCAGGTCAAAAATATTCTGAAATATCTATGTATGATTTTCGTCATGTTTCCTGTTGTTATTGGCTCCCAAGATACAAAAGCGAATCAGCTTTAAAATATAGATTTGGGTGGAAAAAAAGCGACAAAATCCACTATTACTCTGAGCTTTTAGGCATGAAAGACACAATCAGCGAAGAAGATTTATTAATTGATGTAACAAAAACAGAAATTGAAAAACGTCTCCTCAAGTCTGAAAATGATAAAGATGTTTTACAGGATAGAGTTAATAGTTTAGAAGTGCAGATGAGGAAGATTTTGCAATGGGCTGATGGGATGGTTGTGAGGGTTAGTTAAATGAAAATATTTATAACCTCATAAAAATAATAAATATTATGGAAAAATTGCAAGTTGAACTTCCAACTGAAATTAAAACTATAATAAATTCTAATATTAAACAATTCGCTTTAACAGTTTATGTTGAAGAAGAATCTTTAGGAATGACGCTCTTAGAATATCTAGAATCGGGATCAAATAAAGAATCTGCTCATTATGACCTAAAATTTAAATGTACAGAAATAATTAATACTAAAAACTTTTCTCTGTCAAAAATAGATCTAAATAAAATTCCTTATAATAGTAAGAGTTCTGAAATCGGGGGCTTTTTCTTTATAATTCACGATTATTTAAAAAAAGTTTATTTTATAATAACCCCTGAAAACAAAGAATTCTTAGATAAGGTAGTTCATGTATTTATGAAAGATTATTTTTATAACAAGATTTCTAGAGTTTATTTAACCTCAAAAGATATATATGATGTTCTTAGCAGATTAAAAGATAAATTAAAAAGACCCATTATGACTAAATGGTGTACTGGCAAAAGATTATTTAGTGAAAATCCGGAAACTGTGAGTAAGTGGGGAAATAAATTTATTCCTTTTGAAAAATGTTTTGAGATAGCAAAACATGAAAAAATGACAATAAATTGGATTAGGGTAAGATGTTTTGATGACAAAGAAAATTATTTACTTAACTTAGACATCTCTCGCGAAGGAAATATTGTAAGCAACCTAAAGTTTATAGAACAAATTTATGGTATAATTTCTATAGTTTTGAAAAAAGGAAGTGATGATTTAAAATTATTACAAGGAAAGGAAATAAAGAAAGACACCCCAGCAATTCCAATACTCTTAGAATATAAAGAGGAAATATTGACAAATAAAGAGATAAAAGAGAAATTAATAGATACCATAAATAATTATGAACACTGTAATTATTCGGTTATCCATGGTGGGAATCCTCATATTTACATGTATATCCGAGACGCTATAGATTTTTCTTCGTTCTCATTAAGAAGCTTAGGAACAAAAAAGATATTACTAATACCCCAACTTAAATCAACATATTCTGCACTTATTAGATTCATACACTTTCTAAACGAACATTTCACAGAATACGAGAATATATTGGAGATAAAAGATGCCTAATGAAAAGCTAGATCAAGAATTATTAGAAATTGTAACAACAGAAAAGAAAAGAGATATAGACAGATACTACCAATCACTGTTATACCAGATAGGATTAAAATATTATTTAAAAAATCATCCAGAACTCAAGGCAAAATTTATCGGATCGGAAGTAATTTTGAAAAGAGAAACAGGAGGAGAACTAAACCCAGATTCGTGCTTACAAATAGATGCAGAAGAAAATAAACTTTTGGGAGTTTCAATTGAAATTAAAAGTTCATTATCATCAGAGGAAAATGTTAAGAAGGAGCTAAAAAAAATGGAGAGGTATGACTGCATCTTAAGAGGTTGGGAGACTAAGGATGGATTAATTGACGAGGATGTTATAGTCTTCTCACCATACTTAGAAGATGTCGGAAGAACTCTAAGAATATTAAAACAAAATATAGAAAACAAGGATCTGAAATTCACAAAAGAGATCTTAGTGTGGCAATGGTCATTAGTTCCAAGCTTAAAAAATCCAGATCAAGAGAATTTACTTGTTCAACAAATATTTGGTGATTTATCAAAAAAACAAGTACCAGAGTTTTATAAAAGAATATCTGATGGAATAAGTCAGGATATAAATGATCATAAATTAATTATTGAAACACAAAGAAATCTTTTTACAAACCAAAAACCTCCTGTTGAATATACAATGAATGTTTTATGGCAAAATGTTTTTGGAAGAGTTTTAAACGAACAAAATAAATCAATTTCAGCAAAACGGGTTAAAGAATTAATAAATGAATACTATACTGAAAATATGATGAAAAACCCTAAGAACAAAGAGTATAAATTTAAGATAAGTTGGGCTAAGGAAGCATTAGGAATGTTTGTAAATATTAAGATGGCTAGAAAGATTGGGGAAAACTATGAAATTAAATTAAAGATCAACAAAAAAAAGATAAAAGATTACCTTTGTGAAAGAGTTGCTATCTGTGAAATAAAAAAAGGATTACATAATAACAAAATTGACTCTAAAATAAAAAATCCCTTAGATTTTAAACACAAAAAAGTAAAACCATTTAAAGATGATAATTAAAGGAAATTCATGCAAGACTTTTAAAAATATATTAGAAATATTACATGAATTTTTAGATGAGGCAGTTTTTTTATTTTCAAAAGAAGGACTTTATATAGTAGATCAAGATAGATCTCATGTGATGGTTATAGCAGTTGCGATTAGAAAAGACTACTTTGAAGAATATAGTTTGGAAGAAGATATGAAGATAGTAGTTCCTCTAAAGAAAGTTTTTGAGATATTTAGAAAGTCTAAGGAAAATGAGAAGTTTATATTAAATACAGATGGAGATAAACTAATAATAACAATAGAAGGTGATGTAATAAGAAAAAATACTTTACATTTGATAGGTTCTGAAGACAACAAAGTTGAAGAACCTTCTTACGATTTTTCGGTTTCTTTCTTATTTCCATTAGAAAATCTGGATGAAATAATAGGTAATGGTCTTGTGTTTGGAGACGAATTGTCCTTTATTTTTAACGATGACCAAATCTTATTTAAGGCTTCAGGTAATGGGGAGGAAGGAAATTTTGAAATATCCAACAAATTAAATGAGACTATTAAAATAAAAACAACTAGAAAAATGAATTTAGAGTCAAAATATGATCTAAAATATCTAGAGCGTATTACAAAAATAAGCAAAAATTTAGGCATTGATAAATGCCAGTTGTATTTTGATGAAAATTTTCCAATGAAAATAAAATTTTTAGATAAAAATCTTTCTATTTCATTTTATTTAGGTCCTCGGATGGATTAATTTTCTCCCTAGCCACTCTCCTTCTCAAACCGCATCAAAATAGGCATAAAAATTGTTGATTGAGTGGATAGAAAGAAAGTTACAAAAATTTAAATAAGTCTAAGTACGTGGATTTTTATGATTAATAAAGATAAGTTTGGAAATACAATCTATCCTAATAACTTTAAGGTTCTTCTAGAAAATGGAAATCTTTTATTAAAACATGGCTACACAGAATCTTTTAATAAGCCCAACTTATTTTTTAAAAAAACTCCAGAAGGGTCTTTTTATATGGATATGAGGAGCACTAATGAGGTTCCAATGTGGGAAGATACTAATCCTTTATTTTACGCTTTTTTTAATCAAGAGATTCCTATGTGGAAGAGAAGAAGATTAATGAAACAAGAGCTGATTTATTTTTATAATAATAAGATTCCTTTTAGACTCTCTTTTGAATTTGGGACTGATGAGTCATTCTCCGAGTTAAATTTATATATTGATATTGATATAGAAGAAGGAATTTTTGATTGGGCAGATGGATATTGTAGAGTTTGTGATAGGGATTTTCAAAATGAGGGAGAATTTTGTTCAAAAGAATGTGAGGAAAAATTTGAGGAAGATTTAAAGCATCCTTGTAGAGTTTGCAATAAAAAAATCAATTGGGGGGAATTAGTATATCACCATGTTAGCTATTTTCCTGTGAAAGAAATTCTTGTTCATAGAAGCTGTCATAATTTAATTCACAAAACAGATAAACATTCCCATTTAAAGCCTTCAAAAGAAGAAACTGATAAGTTTTATAAGAAATAAAAAAATTAAAACTCCTTCTCCAACCACATCAAAATTAAAGATTGTTAAGATGGAGTAGATGGATGAAGGAAAGATTTATATTTAGATAAAAATTAATAAAAACATGAAAGAAGTATTGAGAGCCAAGATTCATAGAGCAACAATTACTGGAACTAACCTTAATTATATTGGAAGTATTTACATAGATAAAGCTCTAATGAAAAAGGCAGGAATTATTGCATCTGAAAAAGCATTAGTATGTAATGTTACTAACGGAAATCGTTGGGAAACCTATGTTATTGAAGGAAAAGAAAATTCTGGAAAAATTGAGGTTCAAGGTGCTGGAGCAAAATTATGCAAAAAAGGAGATATTGTTATTATTCTTTTTTTTGAAATAACAGATGAAACTCCAAAACCAAAGATGATTCTGGTGAATGAGAAAAATGAGTTTGTAAAATATTTATGAAAATTATTTACATACAATAACGCCATAACCATATCCATTTATTAAAATAATTTTTTTAATTTTGAAGCCGATTTCTTTGCAAAGAGTTTTTATTTCATCTTCATTGAAAGCTTTTACTTGCCCCCAAGCCTTGGAATATGCAGTTTCATTTTTATCAAATTTAACTTCTACGCCAATCATATCATAATATTTTTGTCTAATGTTTTTAGAGCCTTTGGCACATACACTAAAATAAAATTTGTTTTTGGTTACATGATATATTTCCTTCAATGCTTTTTTGTAATTCTTGAAACAACTTATAGTATTAAATAAACAAAAGCTTTTATCAAATTCGTTTTCTTTGAATGAATCAGAAAGATTCTCTACATTTAATTTAACGATGCGAGAATTTTCAAATTTTTTTGCGAAGACTCTAGCTTGAAATAAATAATTTTCATCTATATCTATCCCGACATATTCTGAAACAAGGGGGGAAATCTCAGGAATAGCTCTCCCCTTTCCGCATCCGATGTCTAAAACTTTATCATCACTATTAACAAGTTCTTTGACTATTTCTACTTCTTTTTTTAAAAATTTTTGAAATTCTTTAGGATATCTTTCTAAATTAAGTTCATCTTTTTCAACTATTTTATTAGATTTCATAATTATCATTACATAACCAATCTTTTAAAGATTACTTATTGATTAATTTTAAGAAGGTTAAGACATTACCTTTCTAACCTCCTTCTCCAACCACATCAAAATAGATATTGTCTCATTCAATCTACCATTCTCACAGAATTATCTTCAACAATCGCTGCCTGCTGATCCTTAATTGGAAGAATCTTAAATTTATCTTTATACTCCTCCATTGCTTTCTTACATATTGGCCCGTATTTTTCATTATCAAAATGTGGTAATGGAACAAAATCCACTAGATTCAGACCAGTAAATGATTTCAAATTCAGAGCCTTACTCGGATCATCTAAAGATTTAATCGGCTCTATACTTGGCCCAACAACAACAGCGCCAGCACTAGAACCAACATAAACCATTCCCTCACCAATCAAATCTTTTATTATTTTATCAAAACCGCTTTCTTGCATTTTTTCTAAAAGATAAAATGAATTACCTCCTGCAACAAATATTGCATCAATATCATTGAACTTTTTTAAAAGTTTATTTTCATCCTTATTTTTTATATCAAAGTCTTCAATATTATAACCTAATTCTACTAATTTCTTTCTATCTTTTTCTACAAAACTTTTATCTTCATAAGGATCTGCAGCAGTTGGTATAAAAATAACCTTACATTCTTTTGGTTTTTTGGGAAGAATTTCTTCAAGATACTCTAATGTTTCGGCAGCGATTGAAGCTAAAAACAATTTCATAATATATAGTTAATTTCTTTTTATTTTAAATTTATCTATTCTCCACCCCCTTTCTCCAACCACAACAAAATAGGCAACACCCCATTAGTTCTACTTTAACAGATTCATTCTTCTTTCAATAAAATCCTTCCCTTTACCAAATGCATAAACAAATGTACCAGGTGTTCCTAAAAACCATGCAGCCATATACATATAAAAATCTTCAGGAACATGATTATCATTATTAAAACTTTCAATGATTTTTGGATCGTTGAATTGTTTAGTATAAGTTCTTTGAAGATAATAAAAATTCTGTTTAAAATAATCTGTGGTAGCTTCAGAAAGAGTGTTTGCCTTAAAAGTTGCATAAATTGGTCTCATCCCTATTCTATTTACTAACGTTGCTTCATTCATAAAATTTCTAAGAGGTTTTGGAATTTCGGGCCAAGAATTAACTGAGTGGAACACTTCCCTAGTTGCTCCTCCAAATCCAATTAAAAAGCTTGCTAAAGAAGTTCCAACTATAGCTTTTTTAATAGCTGATTTTATTTTAAATCCCATTTCATTTTAAAATTATTTAATTTTTTCTAAACACACTTGTCTAATATAGGTTCCTGTAATACCAAGTATTTGTTGTCCTGGACACATCCTATCAAAATTACCCTTTTCAACAACCTGATAAACTCCCTGCATATCTCTATCCTGAATATTGGGAGGAAGATAAGTTACTTGTTTTCCTATTTCTAAACCAGGAATTATTCCATCCACTCTCTCGATAAGGTCTTTCTCTCCATTTTTAAACGATAACAATGTCTCTTGTTGTGTATTATCTTGGTTTTTATTAACCTTCTTCCTAAAAAGATCTTTAAGTCTCATTTTATTTTAAATTGTTTTATTATAATTAAGCGGAAATTAACAGTTTATATATTTTTGTTGTCCTATTTAGAACGATAACTTTTTATAGTATATTTTTATTAGATTTATTATGGAAACGAAAGTATTAGAAAGACTGGGTCTAACCTCTGCAGAGATAGACATTTATACAACATTACTAAAGACAGGTCCAATTACTGCAACAATAATCTCTAAAAAAACAAAGTTAAATAGAAGCCACATATATGATACCCTCACAAAACTAACAGACAAGGGTTTAATATCTGTATTTGAGAAGAATAATACTAAGTTCTTTGATGCATCTCCGCCAGAAAAAATAAAAGATTATATGGATGATATAAGAGTAGAAGTACAAAAGATTCTTCCCACATTAAGGAAATTAAAAGAGATTCCAAAACCAGTAACAAAAGTTCAATTATTCCAAGGAAAACAGGGATTAAAGACTATATTAAAAGATATGCTCAGGGAGAAGAAAGATTATGTTGTTTTCGGGGAAGAAGGGCAATTTCAATCTATATTCCCAATCTATATCCAACAATTTTTAAGAGATATCAAACATTATAAAATAAAAGAAAGACTTCTTACAAAAGAAGAAACAAAATCTAAGATATTAAGAACAAAAGATACGCAGATAAGATTCTTGGAAAATAAATTCTTTTCTCCAACCACAACAGTAGTATATGGAGATAAGGTTGCCATATTCATATGGTCTGAACCCTATAATGTTGCATTAATCGATGATAAAGAAGTAGCAAGATCTTATTTAAGTTATTTCGAATCATTATGGAAAATAGCTAAACCCTAACCTTCCTTCTCCAACCACATAAAA
>JAUUWR010000121.1 GCA_030588935.1 bacterium
GTATAATTTTGTGACAAAGTATAATCCAGCAGAAACTAAGGATATCTTATTTTTTAATTATTTGACTATTAATGATTATATTGGCAAGCCCTTGTATTTTGTTAGCGAATCTAATGAGCCGATTTTTGAGATAGCTAAAAATTTAGAGCAATTTGTTTCAAGGATTAATGAAGCATGTTTGGATAAGAATTGTGAAAAAGATTTTCCAATTAAAAATTGTTCTGTTGATAATATTATTGTGATTAAAGAAGCTGTGGATGAAATTAAAGAGATAAAACAAGAAGAAAATTGCGTATTTATAACTGCAAATTTTGAAGAGCAGACAAGGTATACTGATGCTTTTTTGTTTAGGATTTTGGGGTTTTAAATTTTATTTATAATTCTATAATTATTAAGTTGTAGATGAGTTGATTTAGCGAGGTTGAGCAGTTCATTTTTAGAGGGGGATGTTCTTGTGAGATATTAATATAAAAACATAAATAATCTATTATAAAAAGTTTTAAAAACCAAATTTTACTTTAATAAATAAGATGGTTGAAGAAAAAAAAAGAGAGAATGGCAAGAAAAAAAAGAAATTAAGTAAAAAAGAAATACAAAACAGGCAAATAATGTGGGCTGTTATTTTAATGGCAAGTATTATTTTGATTGTGGTTCTTGTTCCATTTATAGTTAAAAATTATGTTAATGAATTTGTTTATCTTAAATTAGATTTTCAAAAAACAAAATTAGGAGAGATATTTTTTTATTCAACAAAAGTTCCTATTGCAGATAGTCGGGGAAAAGTAATTGATGTTTATACTATGAATTTTAGAAATAACCCTCGGAAATTGGATAAAATTGAATTTAGTCATCCTAATGATGTTGGTTACGTGTATTTTAAAAAAGATGAGACAGTTTATATTTCTCTTGATCCTGAAATGGAGGTTTGTGAAGATAATGCAATTGCTTTAATTCCTTTTGCAGGATTTTTAAGAGATTTCGCAAAGCAAAATGTCAGTTCTGCTGTTAGTGACGAGGATTATTCAAATTCAACTGGAATACCTTATGTAACTTGTGAAAATTCTGCGAATAATACTGTTATTTATGTTAATAGCGGGGCTAAAACAGAAATTAAAAAAACTGCAAAAAATTGTTATGAATTAACTTATGCTAATTGCGAAATAACTAAAGTAACTGAAAAATTTACATTGCTTGTGCTTGAAAAATATATGAGTTATTTTATTAGAGAAGATGAATCTTGGTTAGACATGTTTAAATAAAATTTGAAATATTAATTGTGAGGGTTTGAATTAGAATGCTTAAGCTATTTATCTGAGTAACTTAATAATTTATTATATTAGTAATAAAAAATGAACAGCAAAATTTTAATTTTTTTAAAGGGTTTATTGATGGGAATTTGTGATTTAATTCCTGGAATTTCCGGAGGCACGATTGCTTTTATAACTGGAATTTATGTGAGATTAATAAGTGCTGTAAAGAGTTTTTCTTTAAAAATATTGTATGATGCTTTTATGTATCTTTTTGAAAAGGGGAAAAAGAAAGAAGCTAGATTAAAAAATCTAAAGCAAGGGATTAAGAAATTAGACCTTGGTTTTTTGTTAATTCTGTTGTTTGGAATTTTTACTGCATTGCTTCTTGGCTCAAAAGTTATTAAATTTTTGCTAACTAATTATTTTGCATATACAATCTCTTTTTTTATTGGATTGATTTTAGCATCTTCAAAAATAATTTTTGATAATATTGATCATCACAATAAAAGAAATATATTATTTGGGGTTGTTGGATTTGTTATAGGGATTTTGCTCTTGAAACTTGTTCCAGTAACTGCTCCTTCTAGTTTGTATTATGTCTTTTTTGCAGGTTTTATTGCTATTAGTGCTATGTTTTTGCCAGGGATTTCAGGGGCTTTTATATTACTGATTATGGGGCTATATGAGCGCATGATTGATGTTTTGCAGGATGTCTTGAGTAATTTTAACTGGCTTTTAGTATTTGCTGCAGGAGCCTTGTTAGGGGCTTTTACTATTTCAAGAATAATAGCATTTCTTTTTAAGAAATATAAAAGTAAAATTCTTTATTTATTGCTTGGGCTTGTACTTGGTGCCTTGAGCATTCCTATAAAAAAGATTTTTGAAACAGCTACTTTTGGGATATTGAATATTACTGTGATGTTGTTTTTTCTTCTTTCAGGTGCTTTTATTGTAGTTATGGCTAGCAATTGTAAAAAAAATGTTAAGAAAATTTGTGATTAGTGGGGGGCCGTCATCTGGAAAAACAAGTGTTATTAATGAATTAGGTAAGGAGTTTAAAATTTTTAATGAATCTGCAAGAGAAGTTTTGAAAAATAAAGAATATAGTGAAGAAATTCAATATAAGATTTTTAAAAGACAATTGCAACAATCTAAGGAAGCTAATAATTTTAATGAGACAGTATTTTTTGATAGAAGTATAGTCGATTCATTAGCTTATTTTAAATATCATGGTTTTAAAATTCCAATTGAAATTTTAG
>JAUUWR010000003.1 GCA_030588935.1 bacterium
AACATCATCAATTCTTAAAATCATAATTGCAACTTCTGTTGCAGATGAAATTGCCTGTGTCTTAATTTTCATTGGTTCTATAATCCCGTTTTCCAAAGAATCCTCAACCCTGTTATGGAAAATATTAATTCCTGCAAACTTTTCACCATTATCATGTCTTGATTTCAATTCTGTTAAAACATCAATAGGGTCAAACCCAGCATTTTCAGCAAGTGTCGAAGGAATAAACTCAAGAGCATTTGCAAACTCCTGAACAGCCAACTGTTCCCTTCCAGAAAGCGTATTTGCAAACTCTTTTAATCTTTTAGATAATTCAATTTCAATTGCTCCTGCACCTGCCACAATTTTCTTAGTTTTAATAACAGCAGCAACATCACCTAACCCATCTTTTAAAGCTCTTTTCATCTCATCCAAAACATGCTCGCTGCCCCCATGAATCAAAATTGTCAAAGCTTTTGGATTTTCACAGCCCCGAACATAAGTCATTGCCTCATCCCCTTGCTTAATTTCTTCAACAATCTGGGCTTTTCCTAACTGATTCTCGCTCAAATCATTTAAATTACTAATTATCCTCCCACCTGTAGCACGAGCCAAATTCTCTATATCTGATTTAGCAATTCTCCTGCAAGCATAAATATTTTCTTTAGCTAAATAATACTGAACCAAGTCATCAATTCCTTTTTGGCAAAACAAAACATTTGCCCCTGATGATTTTATTTTCTCAACAATCTCCTTCAACACAGAATCCTCTCTATTAATAAAATTCTGCAGCTGCTCAGGACTGGTAACTGAAATCTTAGCATCTCCTTCAGGAGTTTTCAGCTCTAAAGAATCTGAAACAAGAGCAATCCTAGCATCTTCAACCTTCGCAGGCATATCAACTGAAACTCTTTCTTTATCAATAACAATTCCTTTAATTAACTCAGTATTCTCCACCCCGTCACTCTTATTTTTTCCAATTTTAATATTCCCTAAATCAACATTGCCGTCATCTTGAACCTGTTCTACTGCCTGAACAATAATCTCAGCAAATTTTTCCTTGACAACTTCAGCACCCTTTCCAGTCATAGCAGTCATAGCAATTGCTTTCAAATCCTGTTTCTTGTCAAAATCTATTTCTACAGAAGTTTCATTTAAAAACTGTTTTGCTTTTTCTGCAGCCAAACTATATCCTTTGGTAATTATAGTGGGATGTATTTTCATATCTAATAATTTTTCAGCATTTTCCAGCAACCTGCCTGCCAGCATAACTGCAGTTGTTGTTCCGTCGCCAACCTCACTTTCCTGGGTCTTTGCAATCTCAACCATCATTTTTGCAGCAGGATGCTCAATCTGCATTTCCTCCAAAATAGTAACCCCGTCATAGCTCACAGTAATATCTCCAATAGAATCAACCAACATCTTGTCCATCCCTTTAGGCCCCAATGTTGTTTTAACAGCATCAGCAACAAGTTTAGCAGCTAATATGTTATTTCTCTGAGCATCTCTGCCCGTTGTCCTTTCAGTGCTTTCAGGCAAGATGAATATTGGTTGTTTGTCTGTCATTTTAATTTTCTTCGTTGATAATCTTTTATCCCTTCTCCTATCGAAACATAATTTTGAGGATGAACCCCCCCACGAATTTCAATATTATAACTATTATCTTTAGAAACTATTAAAAAAATCTCCTTACCTTCATATTTTTTTAGGAATTTTGAAAGAGGGATATTAGGATTGAGGATATCAACTTCTTCACGAACCTCTAAGATCCCTTTTACTAACTTGCTATCTCTTCTACCTAAAACTATGGTGGGAATTTTCCTTGTTTTTTTGATTTTTTTTATATTTCTTTTTCTTTTTGCCATTTTTCTTAATATCTTATTACTCATTCAACCATTTTTAAACATTATTGTAATAAAAAACTATCTTAGGAAGGTTGACTTGTTAAGGAAACCTAGGTTTTCTTACGAAAAACTATATTCTCCAAAATATATATCACAAAACAATAATTAATTATAAAAGCAAGAGCCTCTTATTATCATCATGAAAATCGGAGTAAAAGTCGGCGACATAATGACAAGAAATTTCATTTCTGCAAAACCAGACATCTCTATTTTAAATGCCGTTAAATTAATGGTTAAAAAAAGAGTTGGGAGTTTAGTTTTAGTTGAAGATAATATCTTAAAAGGAATCTTAACTGAAAAAGATATTATGTGGGCATTAAGTAAAAAAAACTCAAAAAAAGACTTATCAGAAATTAAAGCCAGAGAAATCTGCACTAAAAAAATAACAACAATACGGCCTTCTGCAGATATTCACGACGCAATCAAATTAATGAAAAAAGCAAAATTCAGACGGCTTCCGGTTGTAATCAAAAAAAGAGTCATAGGTTTATTAACATTAAAAGATATTTTAAGAATAGAGCCAGAACTATTTGAAATTGCTCAAGAAAGTTATATGATTAAGGAAGAATCTGAAAAATTTAAAAGAAAACAAGCAGGCGAATCATTCAAAGAAGGAATTTGCGAAGAATGTGGGAATTTTGATATTTTGTATAATGAAGATGGTAGATTAATCTGCGAGAGTTGCAGGGACGAGATGTGAGATTTTAGTAAGTTTTAAAAACAAATATATCTTGTACTTATTAATATTATTAACTTAATAAACTACTATATGTAAAATATAATGAGATGCTCAACTAAGATTAAGCTACTCATCAAATAAACCTATATTTATATTAGTAATAAATAAAAAATGGCAGAAAAAGATACTATTTTCAAAGGAAAAGTTCAAAAAAAAGGAATATTTGATTTTAAAGAATTTTACAAGTTTACTTATGATTGGTTATGCGGAGAAGATTACAAAGTTATTGAAAAGAAATACAGTGAAGAAATTACCGGAGATTCTAAAAAAATTGAAATAAAATGGGAAGCTAAAAAGAAAATCTCTGATTACTTTAGATTTATGATAAAAGCAGACTGGAAAGTTATTAATTTAAAAGATATTGAAGTGCAGAGAGAAGGCAGGAAAATAAAAATGAATTCAGGAGAGCCTGAGATTAAAGTTACAGGAATTTTAGTCAAAGACTATGAACACAGATGGGAAGACCAGCCTTTTTGGAAATTCCTAAGAGGGATTTATGACAGGTATATTATAAAAAGCAGGATTGAGGAATATCAAGACAAAATCAAAGAAGAAACAGAGGAATTCATCGCCCAATGCAAGTCTTTCTTGGCTCTTGAAGGAAAAAGGTAAATTTTATCAAAACATACCACCACTACCTATATTTTCTAATAAAGATATTTTTATATATTGTTCTGTGTAAAAATTAATATGATAAAAAAACAAATATTTTTAGTGTTTTTAATTTTAATCTCAATAAACCTAATCTCAGCCATCAACCTGGATGTAAGTACAAAACCAATCCAAAACAGTGCAATTATAGATTTAGACGAGCCAGCAGTTTTCGAATTAACAATAAGGAATTTAGAAGAAAAAGATAGTTTTGAAATATATTCTTTAGTGGGAATTGACATCTCCCCTAAAACTTCCTTTATAATAGATTCTGGAAAGACTAAGATATTAAAAATTAAAGCTATGCCCCAAGAATCATTAGGCTCAAAAAAAGGCCCCTTTACTTTTGAATACAAAATCAAAGACTCTCAAAATAAAATACAGGTGGAAAAATTGACAATAAATATAATCGGGCTTAAAGATGCTCTTTCAATCTCAGCAGAAAACATCAACCCAAATTCAGAAAAAACAACAATAATTGTAAAGAATAAATTAAACTATGATTTTAAAGAAATAAAGGCAAAAATCCAATCTGCTTTTTTTGATTTTGAAGAAACTTTTTCTTTAGCGCCTTCTGAAACAAAAGAATTTGAGTTGCCTATTGATTCTGAAAAATTAAAAACTTATGTAGCAGGCCCTTATCTTCTAAATTCACAAATCACAACGCAGGACATAACAACAAACATTGAGTCAATAATCAAATTTTTAGAGCAAGAAGGCATTGAAACAATTGACAGCAAAGAAGGTTTTTTAATAAAAAGAACTGAAATAAGCAAGACCAATGTTGGGAATGTTGTTAAAACTGTAGAAATAACTGCTGAAAAAAATGTTCTCTCTTATTTATTTACAACATTTAATATTGTTCCACATGAGGTAGAAAGAAATGGCTTCAAAATAAACTATGTGTGGAAAAAAGAGCTTATACCAAATGAGGAATTAAAAATAATCGTCAAAACAAATTGGTTTTATCCGATAATTATTGTATTATTTGTCATATGTTTATTTTTATTAATCAAAAGATATGTTGAATCTGATTTAATATTGAAAAAGAAAGTTTCTTTTGTTAAAACAAGGGGTGGGGAATTTGCCTTGAAAATAACATTAAAAGCAAAAGCTAAAAAATTCATTGAGAGGATTAATGTGATTGATAAATTGCCTCATTTAGTTAAGTTATATGAAAGATACGGAGCAATTGCTCCTGACAAGGTTGATTTGAAAAATCACAGAATGGAGTGGAATATTGAATCCTTAAATAAAGATGAGGAAAGAATCTTCACTTATATTATCTATTCAAAGATTGGAATTGTCGGACGATTTGAACTTCCTTGTGCAAAAGCAATTTATGAAAAAGAAGGAAAAATCAAAGAAGTCGAATCTAATCGGAGTTTTTTTATAAATGAACCAACTGCTCGTTAATTAGTTTAAGAAACTAACATATTAACTTAGGAGGCTTCGCCAACCTAAGTTCTCTTATCTTCTCAATATTTCTTAAATATTATTCGCTTTGAATATCATTAACAAAGCGTTTATTAAATTGCAACCTATTGATAAAGGAAAAATTAAGGTTGTCCGAAGGCTCCTTAATTTTTAATAATATAAAAGCAATCTTTAAAAACATCAATTTCTCACTATAATTAACCCTCGGTCGTATAATGGTTATTACCTTCGGCTGTAGACCGAATGAAGTAGGTTCGAATCCTGCCCGAGGGATTCCAATCACCAAAAATCTTATAAACTTATCTTAATTATTATAATCATGCAATTAAAAATATATTTAGAAGAACAAGAAGAAGGAGGATATACTGTTTTTGTTCCAGCTTTGCCAGGTTGTATTTCTCAAGGTGATACTTTAGAAGAAGCTGTAAAAAATATTAAAGAGGCTATTGAACTATATTTAGATGAAGATCCTAAAGATTTTAGTGATAAAGGAAAAATCTTAAATATTGAATTATAAAATGAGATTACCTCAAATTTCTGGAAAAGAATTAATTAAAATTTTATGTAAACTTGGATTTGAAGTTGTGAGACAAAAAGGCAGTCATGTTAGACTAGAAAAAAAGACTGGAGAAAGAACTATTAAACTAACAATTCCTATTCACCCTAAACTAAAAAAGGGAACTCTTTCAAGAATAATCAAAGACTCAAAAGTCAGTGAAGAAGAATTTACAGAGTTTATTTAATATGTAAAACACCGATTTCTTCATGAACCACCATCAAAACATTTAAATCCCTAAATCCTCTATAATAACTAACAAAAAGAGGTAAAATTTACTCTTCATTTAAAATGTCCATATTCACTTATTTAATTAACATCTTTTTCCCGAAAACAAGAGGGGAATTAATAACGAGATTTGTAGAGATTATTTTGCTTTTCCTAATCTATGCGTTAAGTAAATGGTTATATAAGCGTTATAAAGAAAATATTGCTCAGAGGCGAATATTGTTCAAAGGAGCCTTACTTTTCTTCCTCATCACCTTTTTTTTATTTAATCTGACTTTATACACATATGTAAAAATTCCTTTTTTTCCTATTTTTTCCTTGGCAATTTTAATAGGCATTATAATTGCTTCAATATCTGTTTCAGTTAGTTTAATAAAAGATATAATTAATAGAACCAAAAGAAAAGAAACTCAGAGGATGTTTTGATTTTTAATTAGTTTTATGAAATTCAGGATCGTAAGGGAACCCAGTTTCCCTTAACAAGTCAACCCTCCTTAAATTAACCTGAATTTCTTTATCCTTAATGTTTGGCAATTATCTTTTAAGCTACTCATCTATAGAGCGAAAAATATTTATTAGATTCTGATAAAATTAAAAACTTAGGTTGGCGAAGCTCCTAAGTTTGTGTATAAATAGGCTATTTTAAGTGTTAACAAATGTCTGTGGATGACACATTTTGATTTTACCCCAAATATTTAAAACCCCTTAATTCTTTTAATGCTTATGATAGAAAAGAGGCAGACAATAACTATAGTTGTAATAATTGGCATTATAATTGTTCTTGGTCTTATTATTTGGCAGATAATTAGCATAATTAATAAAGAAAAAACAGATATAACTGGACAAGAAGAAACTAATTTAACTGAATCAGAAACTAATGCGACCCTCCCAGAAGGAGCAGACATAAATGAGACTAATGGGGAAGCCAATGAAACAGATACAAACGAAACAGAAATTCCAGAAGATGAAACTTTTAGTGGAATTATACCAAACCCAATTGGAAGCATAACCAGTATAAGTTATAGAGATGATGAGATTGGAAGATATTTTTGCAATAATACTGGTAATGATACTGTAAATCCAGAACACAAAATAAAATTATATACATATAAAATCATAAATGGAATAAAAAATTTATCAGAAAACTACATAGAAAGCGAGGAAATAAAGAACGTTTGTGAGGATTATGGAAATGTGTCTATAAATTACTATATAGAATGGAAATGGGATGCTGTAGAAGGAATAGATGGGTATAAGATTTATCAGAATTATTATCTTAATGTGAATTTTTCAAGAAGCTATAGTCATTATATTGATTTAAAAACAGAAAAGCTTATAGATACTGGGACAGATTTATGGATTCGTGAGACTTGACATCAAAAAACAATGTGCCACCACACACTAAAGTAAATGGTTTTGATTTCTGACATCTAACAAATAATTTATAAACCTAACAGTTTATATTCCAAAATGGAAGAACAAGAAACAGAAAATAAAGCATGCATTTTTCCAAAATGTCCAGAATGTAAAAAAGGTTATTTATTGCCTTTTTCATATGAAAAAGATGTTTTTGAAAAATGGAAATGTTCTGAATGCGGTCATACAATACGAAAAAAGGAACATTAATTTAATATATTATCCCGATTCCCTTTCAGCTCTAATTTACAGAATTCCTTAATTTAATTAATAACTAGCATCATATTTACACTCAAAAAATAAGCTTGATTAAGCAAACTCCTCAATAGAACTTGATTAATTGTAAGATTCAAGTTAATAATATTAAGTAAATTCATTATGAAGATTTTGTCACTCAAAACCACAGTAAATCCAAACCCCAAAGGTTTAAAAACCCTCAAAATTTCCTTTTTTTAATTAAATTATTAATTAGTTTAAAAATGGAAGAAAACGAAGAACAAACACAAGAAACTACAGAAGAAGCTAAAACACCAGCAGAAGAAGCTGAAGAAGCACCTGCTGAAGAATCTGAAACATCAGCTGAACCTGAAGCTGAACCAGCTACAGAAACTGAAACACCAGCTGAAGAAACTTCAGAAGATTCTGAATAATTTTAATTTATTTTATTTTATTTTATTTCAAGCTTCTTCTTTTTCTAAATTTAAATCCAAAAGAAAAGGTATTTTTGTATTTTTAGTTATAATACTATTAATCTTATAAGGATAAACACTCGAAAGAAGAGATGATTAAACTCGAAAGAGAAATTTGTGCTCGCTAAATAAATCAATATTAAGCGCTTAATATTTCTAAGATTCCAGTTAATAATATAATATTAAAACACAAATACGCTCATCAATAGAATTTATTATTTTGCAAGATTCCAGTTAAATATAATATAAACCCCAAAATCTAATCAAACTTCAACTCAACAACATTATTCTCTTCATCAATTTCCTTAATCAAATTATCAACATCAATTACAATTTCAATATTTTCAGAACTCCAGCTTCTTAATTTAAAATTGGTTACATAAAAATTTGCTCCTGCACCAAAAGGAATATTATCTAATTCAAAATCTTCCACTTTCTTGCCCTCATCAAAAACACTCAGAATAACATTTTCTGCAGTGATGGTTCCTGAATTTTTAATACTAACATTAAAATCAAGGTATCTCCCTTTTTTTATCCCTAAAATTTCTTTAAAATATAAATCAGCCAAGTTTTCCTTAGAATAAAGTTCTTTTAAATCATTAATTATAGATTCGTCTAATTTTTGCTCGCAAGATTTTAAATAACTGTACATTAAGCTATTTTCATCTTTTGAATGATCAAAACCAAAAACATGCAATAATTCATGTAACTCAATATTTGGCCATTCACATTCATAAAATCCATGAGGATTGCCATGCAAAAGAATAATCCCGTTTGTGATTACATTATATCTCCCTGTCTGAATTATTTCTTTAGCTCCACCTTCACCAGCAATAAAAAAATCTTTATCAGGAGATTTTTTTTCAAGTTCAGAACAACTAACTTCGATATCCGGACTCTCAAAAATAGAATAAAAATCAATAATACCCACCTTATTTTCAAGCTCTTTAAAAGCTTCAAGCATCCTCTCTTTTTTCTCATCAGAACATTCAGAATCAATTTTATAAGAAATAGAATTATGATTAAATTTCATATTTGGATAAAATTGCCTGACTTCATAAGAAAAATTACCTGTTTCTAATTTTGGCAGCTCAGTAACTATATTAAAATCTTCAGACTCTCCAAAAATACCCAGATAATACAAAAGATAAATTCCAATTAATAAAATAAGAAAAAGAATTAAAAAAACATTTAATAAAATTTTGACCAAATAATATTTATCTTGAAAAACTTTCTGAGAAACCTTTTGAGGAACTTTTTGAGGATTTTTTTGAGAGATTTCCTGTACTTTATTTACCATTTTTATAAACAAGCTAATCAGCTTATTTAAATTTTAGTAATTTTATTTATTCTAATATCTTAAGAAATGTTAAGGTGGAAAGATAAAAAGCTTAAGCACCTCATCAACACATCTTAAAAATTTAACAAATATTAAATAAAAGAAAAATTTGGCTGCCAAAGGCGACAAATTTTTCAAGACAAGAATAAAATATTAATAATAAGTTTTTTAAAGCATAAAAATCTAAAATAATCATGCCCGTATAGTGTAGTGGAAACATAGGACCCTGTCGCGGTCCAGCCCCGAGTTCGATTCTCGGTACGGGCGCTTAAACTCTCAATTCGGGCGTTGAACTTTTCTCACCCCAATCCAAAAAGAGAAGAAGAGTTCTGAGCAAAAAAGAAAAAAGTTTAAATAAGCAATAAAATTAATAATTTTATGAAAAATAAAAAAGCAGTGAGTCAAATTATCTCAGTAGTTTTCCTCATCTTTATTATTATTGTTCTTGCAGGTATTATTTTAAGTTTTAGTAAAGGTTTTATTAAAAAACAAAGGGAAAGGGCTGGAGGATTTCCATTTTATTATGGTGCACAGCTTCATGTTTTAACAGGATCAGCAATCTCAGAGCCGATGAAACCTTTAGAAAACTTGCAATTAGCAGTTAGGAGATTAGATAATCAAGAAAATGTTACCGGGGTTAGATTTATTTTTGAAGATAATCTTGGAAACACTTATTCTTATGATGTTTATGAAAATCTCCCAAACAATGCAGGCATAGCTGAGGTTTATGAAATAAATGCTGAAGATTCTGGAATAGATGATTTTTCAACTATTCAAAAAGTCTCTGTTAGATTTTTATATGGCAATAAAAAAGCAACAGGAATCTTAGATGAGGCAGAAATAAAATAAGTTCTCCTCGGAAACCATAATATTTATAAACAGATTATTCAATAGATTTTTATAAAAGAGTTTATTTAATATTCATTTATGAAAAATTGGTCGTCTTTGACAGCCCAATTTTTCTATTCAACCTATAATGCCAAAAATTATCAAGCTTGGAAGATAAGTTGATTAAGTTCAAAAGATAACTCATTAAAAGCTACAAATGATTTATTAAAAAATCGGATTAAGTATTCCAAAAAATAATATTAAGATTCCAATAAAAAATTATAAAAATGGTCAAAATATTAAACATGCAATTCATGAGATATGCAAACTTATTTAGCAGAGTGACAAGAATAAGAACTAATCATTGTTTTGAATATAATAATGCAATTGTTTTTGCAGTTCCTAGAACCATGGTTTCAAGAGCACTTGGTCCTAACAACCAAAATCTTAGACAATTAAATCAGGTGCTTGGCAGGAAAGTCAAAATTGTAGCTATTCCCCACGGAAGAGAAGATATTGAAAATTTTGTTTCTGTGATTACTTATCCTGTTAAATTTAAAGCTATTGAAATAAAAGATGATAATGCTGTGATAAATGCAGGACATCAGAGCAAAGCTATTTTAATCGGCAGGGGAAAATGCAGATTAAATGAAATGAGAAATGTTTTAGGGCAGTATTTTGGGGTTAAAAGGGTTATAGTGCGGTAGTTCTACAAGAAACCTTTTTAAACTAATTTTTATATGCTTAATTATATCAATAGCTTTACAAGAATATAAGCTTGGGAGATGAGGAGCTTAAGCAAACAATAAGGAACATAAGCAAACTCATCTGCATAACTTAATATTTTGTAAGATTCAAGTTAAAAAAATAATATAATACAAAATGGGCTTAAAAAACGCAACAAAATTAATGAAGAATCGAAAAAAATTTAGATGGAAAGATAAAAAATATAAAGCTAGGACTCTGAACCTATTTGCAAAATCAGATCCTCTTGGGGGCAAAAATCAGGCAAAAGGGATTGTTATAGAAAAAGTTCAAAAAGAAGCAAAACAGCCAAACTCAGCAATGAGGAAATGCTGCAAAGTTCAGTTAATTAAAAACAGCAGGGTTGTGACTGCCTTTATTCCTGGAAATGCCGCTCAGAAATTTATTGACGAGCATGACGAAGTTGTTATTGAAAGAATCGGAGGAAAGCAGGGAAGAAGCAAAGGAGATATTCCTGGAGTCAGATGGCAAGTTATTAAAGTAAATGATCAGCCTCTTGCAAGATTATGGATGGGCAAGATTGAGAAAGGAAGGAGATAGGATGGTAAATGAATATGATGCAAATAAAACAGGAAATAATAAAAGAACATTAAAACAACTAAATGCTGAACATACAAAGAATATTTTAAGATTAAGAACAAAAGGAGCAGAATATGTCTTAAGTGGAATAAATGGGGGGGAAATTTGTGGAGCAAGATTAATAAACTATAGTAAAAATTTTATTAAATATTTCAAAAAAAGAACCAAGAGAACAATTGGGTTATCAGATAGAAATACAAAATATAGATTAGAGGTAAGAGTCTTAAGTGATAAAACACAATTAGTTGTAATAAGAAATAAATAAAATGGCAGAAAATTTACAAGAACAAATAAGAGAATCAAAAAAAGTATTTGAAGAAAACAAAGAATTTTATTCTAATAACCATTGTCCGTTTCTTAATCATTTTGAGAAGCATGAAACTTCTATCATTCTTGATGAACAAACTTTTATTGATTTATTAAACGAGGGTGCAACAGAATTAGAATTTAAAGGAACTGCTACTTATGGAGGAGCAGAACATTATGAATATCGTGCATTATATCATGGGAAAAAAATTGCACTAGTTACAGAAAATCCAATTAACGAAATTTGAAAATGTCAAAAACAATTCAGCATAAGAGTATAGCAGAAACTACTCTCGATGGGGAAGGGGAATTTAGTAATTTAATTTATGTAAATAATTTAAAGGATGGAACTTACTTAGTTTATGAAACTCAAAGGGTTTTTGGATGGGGAGGAGGAGTATCAAGAATGATACGATTAAACTCTAAAGATGGTAAAGAATTATGTAGTGCTCATATCCCTTACAGTAGTGGAGAAAGGGAAGAAAGCATAATTAGAACATTAAATAATTGGTACTTAAGTTAAAATGCCACAAACACAATTCGAAGAACTTGAAAAAACCAAAAAACCTCAAAACCAGTTTAAACTCTTTGACATATATGATGTTTCTGATGTGAAGGTTGAAGACCCTGGGATGAGAAGATATATTAATCTTGACCCAAGATTAATGGTGAAAAGTCATGGAAGAATTAGAGAAAAATTTGGCAAAGGAAAAACTAATTTAATTGAAATATTTGCAAATTTAATTGCTGTTCCCGGGCATAGAGGAAAAAAACATAAGATTCAGACAAGCTGGAAAACAGGAAAATATTCCCAAAATATGAAAATAGTTTTAAAATGCTTAAAAATCATCCAGGAAAAAACAAAACAAAATCCAATCCAGGTTCTTGTAACTGCAATTGAAAACGCCGCCCCAAGAGATGGAGTCACAGTTATCGAATATGGCGGGGCAAGATACCCCCAGGCAGTTGATATTTCTCCATTAAGAAGAATCACAATGACTTTAAGGCATATTGTTCAGGGAAGTTATGACAAGTCATTCAACAAAAAAACTAAAATCGAACAAGCTTTAGCAAATGAAATTATCAAGGCATACAACAATGAAGCAGATGGTTATTCTATTGCAAAGAAAAAAGATTCTGAAAGGCAGGCGGATAGTGCTCGTTAGACTTTTATTCTTTTAAACAATTATTCATTATATCTTCTTTTGTTAATATTAAATATCTAAACTTCCCTTCTTTTAATTCGCTTGCGTGTCCTGTTTTAACACAGCAAGAGATGGCTTCAAATCCAGAATCTTTAATAATTTGCATTGCAGTAATAAAATCTGCATCTCCAGAGATTAATATACAAACCTGACATTCGTTATCTACAAGAGTTTTCCGAATCATATCTGAAGCAATTAAAACATCTATCCCTTTTTCTATTTTTATATTTAATTTTTTTATCTTCTTGAGTTTTCTTGTTTTAACAACAACTCCTTCCTTTTCAAGATTTTCTAAAAACTCTATATGTTTATAATAAACCTCCTTATTATCTGTTATATCTGGAATAGAATTATAATATCTTATTTCTTTTAGTTCTAAATTAAAATAATCACAAATAAAATTTGCGAGTTTCTTAAAATCAATTTTTCCTGGTTTTTCAATAATAGATTTAACATTGTGATACCAATTGCTTCCGTCTACAAAAATTATTGCACTTCTTTTCATAAAATAAATAGGCCCGGCATTACCCTAAAGCCATACCGGGGATTTGATATTATTATTAAGATTTAATAATATTTAAAACTATTGTTTTTGAGAAGAAAAGATCTAAAAGAGAATCTAGTTTAACATTTAATTAACCTTAGTCTTTATATACCATTATAATTTCTTATAATCATGCCAATAATTGATATTATAGGTTATGCTGCAGGGTTTTTAATCTTAGTTTCAATTATCCCGCAAATTATAAAGAGCTGGAAAACAAAATCAACTAAAGATTTATCTCTCTCAAGATATCTTATTTACCTAACTGGCGTTCTTCTTTGGTTGATCTATGGGATTGTCATAATTAATGGACCAATGATTTTAATTAATTCTATAAATCTTGTATTGGCTTCTTCTGTATTATATTTGAAAATTAGATATGGATAACAAATCAAAAACATTTAAAAACCAATTTTTATATTCTTAATTAGTTTAATATTATTAACTGGAATTTAATAAAAATTATCTGGCTCGAGTGAGAAGCTTAAGCTATTCATCTGAGTAGATTAATAATTTGTTAGATATAAGTTAAAAAATAAAATAAAATGGTAAAAAAAGAAACAAGCATACATAAAATAGCACGATTAGTTAAAAATCGAGAGAACATTAGAAATATTGCTACATCTGCACATATTCACCACGGAAAAACAGCTTTAACTGACAACCTATTAGCTGCTGCTGGATTAATGGCTGAGAAATTGGCAGGAGAGCTTGAAGGAGGAATGGCAACTTGGCAGCATTCTGATGAGCAAGAAAGATTGCTAACTGTCGACGCTGCAAATGTTTCCATGGTTCATGAATTTGATAAAAAAGAATACCTAATCAATTTAATTGACACCCCCGGACATATTGATTTTTCTGGCAATGTCACAAGAGCCATGAGGGCAATTGATGGAACTATTGTTTTAGTTTGTGCTTCAGAAGGAATCATGCCGCAGACAGAAACTGTTATTAAACAAGCTTTAAGAGAAAGAGTAAAACCAGTACTTTTTATTAATAAGACAGACAGACTAATTACAGAATTAAAATTAGGCCCAGAAGAAATGCAGAAAAGATTTGTCAAGATTATCAATGATTTTAATTTATTAATTGAGCAGATTGCTGAAAAAGAATATAGGGAAAAATGGAAAGTTAGTGTTAATGATGGGAGTGTTGCATTTGGAAGCGCACGAGATAACTGGGCAATGTCTATCCCATATATGAAAAAGAAAAAAGTTAGTTTTAAGGATATTATTGATATTTATAAAAAAGAAAAAGATGAAAGAGAAAAATGGGTTTGGAAAAATGCTCCTGTTCATGAAGTTTTGCTGGATATGGTTATTAAGCACCTGCCAAATCCTATTGAAGCCCAAAAATACAGAATTCCAAAAATTTGGCATGGAGATGCTAAATCAAAATTTGGAAAGGCCTTGATTGATTGCGACCCGAAAGCAGAACCTGCTTTTGTTATTACAAATATTGTTATTGACCCACAAAGTGGAAAAGAAATTTGTGCAGGCAGGTTATTTTCAGGAACCTTAAAGCCTGGAATGGAAGTTTATCTTAATACTGATAAAAAGAAAGAAAAAATTCAGCAGATTTTAGTTTATAATGGAATAAAGCCAGAGCAGGTTGATGAAGTTCCTGCTGGAAATGTTCTTGCAATTTCCGGAATTGTTTCTGAAGCAGGGGAGACAATAACCTTGAACCCGCAAGAAACAGTTTTTGAAAATATCAAGCATATTTTTGAGCCAGTAATTACAAAATCTATCACTGTTCCTAAGCCCCAAGATTTACCTAAACTCATTGGGGTTTTAAAAAAAGTTGCAAAAGAAGACCCAACCTTAAAAATTGAAATTAATGAAGAAACAGGAGAAAATCTTATGTCTGGAATGGGTGAATTGCATTTAGAAATTATTGAAAACAGGATTAAAACAGAAAAAGGGGTTGACGTCAAAACTTCTGAACCAATTGTTGTTTATAGAGAAACTATTATGAAAAAAGGGAAAGTAGGGGAGGGAAAATCTCCTAATAAGCATAATATGTTTTTTGTCGAAGTTGAGCCTTTAGAAAAAGAGGTTTATGAGGCAATGAAGAAAGGGGAGATTTATGAAGGCAGACGGAAGAAAAAAGATGAAGAATTATGGAAGAGATTAAGCGAGTGCGGGGTTTCAAATAAAGAGGCTCGCCAGTATAAGCATGTTTACAGGCAATGTGCATTTTTAGATAAGACAAAAGGAGAGGTTCATATTGGGGAAGTTATTGATATGGTTATGGATGGATTTGAACAGGTTATTAATGCCGGTGTTTTAACTCGTGAACCCTGTATGAAATTAAAAGTTTCATTAGTTGATATTAAACTGCACGAAGATGCTATTCATCGGGGGCCTGCACAAGTGTATCCTGCTATGAGAGATGCTATTAGAATGTCGATTAATTCTGCTACTCCTGTATTATTTGAGCCTGTTCAGACACTCTTAGTTGAGGGGCCTTTGAAATTTATGGGAGATTTAACTAAGTTGTTTCAAGGCAAGAGAGGACAAATTATAAATATTAAGCAAGGACCTGGATATTTTGCAATGAGAGTCAAGCTTCCTGTTGCAGAAATAATTGGCTTGGCTTCGGATGTTCGTTCGGCTAGTGAAGGCAGAGGGAATTTCAGCATGGTTGATCAGACATTTGAAAGGGTGCCCGCTAATTTGCAATCTGAAGTTGTTAAGAGGCTTCGCTCGCGAAAAGGGTTGAAGGAGAATGAATAAAAATTTATTTCAACAACTCAGGATTTATTTTAAATCATGCAGGAACTAATTGTTCTTCTGTTTTATCTGCGACTTTTTCTGCCAACATCCAATCAAGTTTTACCAGATTCTTAACAAAACTATTTTCCATATTAAATTTATAATAATCAGATTTGCCTATTTTTCTGGTTTTAATTAATATCCCTTGTTTTATAAAATCATAAAAGAAAAGTTTAAAAGAATTATAACTAACATTGCTTCCTCTTGCTATTTCTGTCATAGGAAAATCAAAAAAATGATTATCTATTAAAAAATCTAAAACTCTTAATTGCGGGGTGTCCCCAAATTGCATTAAAAACAAACTTTTGTTTTCTTTAACTTTCATAGAAGTAAGTAAGTAAGTAAGTATATAAAACTTTCTATAGATAAAAAGAAAGTTTCAGAAATAGAAACATTTAAATATTTAAAAATTTTATAATATTATGTTATTGGACTTAGAAAAAGCTCAAATTATGTTTAAGTTATCTAGAAAGAATAATTGGGGAGCTTGTTATGATAGATTAGAACATTTTAAGAGATTTTCAAATTTGAAACAGACTATAAAAGAGCTTTCAAATATTAATTGGCTGATTATCCATAAAAAACCAAACTTTATAGGGATTTCATTAAACAGAAAATATAAATCAGAAATTATAAAATTTATTGAAGAACAAATGCCTTATTTAAGAGGAGTTATAAGATAATTATCTGAAGCGGCTATTGAAAAAGTTTTGGCTTGAAGAGAATGAATAAATTTCCATTATAACAATCTTTAAAAAATCCCTTTTATTTAATTTAATATGTTAGTTGATTCATTGACATTAAAGAAAGCTATAAAAGAGAATATAGAAAAGAAAAAAGCTAAAGAAGAAAAAGCTAAACCAAAAAAACGTTATTACTCTGATATATTAGTTAATAATTCGTTAGATTCTAATTGGAGGAAAGAAGTAGAGGTTTTAGATTATACTTCTAAACCAGAACGTTTACTTGAAGATATGAAATCTTTTGAAGAAAACCCCATAATTAAAGTTCATGGTCTTGTTGCAGGACTTGATATTGAATTAACAGGAGATTATAATAATAGAGAATTATATTATAAAGGAATAATTATTTTAGGTTCAAATTTTCCACTTTATTTTGATCAAACTAGAAAGGAGGAAGAAGTTTCTAACTTGTTATTAGAAAAAATAATGTTAGAGAGTGCAAAATCTTTTCCTATTTTTATGACTGGAAGATTTTGTAAAGGCTTTGCTGATGGTTATGGAAAAGAAGTCCAATACCAGATGTATCCTTTTGTTCTTGAAATGGGAGATTATATTTCTCCTCAACCAAACACAAAAAAGACTAAATCACAATAATCCTTAAATAATATTCATTCTTATGATTTTTATGAATAAAAAATTAACCTTATCGTTTTTATTGGTTTTAGTTTTAAGTATCGGTTTTATCTCAGCAGGACTCTGTTTTGGCAGTGATGGATATTATCATGATTGTGATGATGACAGGTATTTTGATGATTCTGAGAATGACTATGATAATGAGTATTATTATCATGGAAAATATTATCCGACAAGAGATTATTATTACAGAGAGTATTATAGGCCAAAGCATAATGCATATTCTAAAAATTATGTAAGAGATTATTATAAAGAAACAACAGAGTATAAACATACGATTGAATCTTTGCATGAGGATAGGTATGGTTATGAGAGTGTTAAGGTGACTATTTCAGAAAAGACAGAGGTTGAGAGAGATTATAAGTGGCCTTATAACTGGTATGAGAAGTATTTTAGGTAATAGAAATAGAAATCTAATTTTTAAGAAATTATTTTTAATACACAACCCTTAAATATTTCTTTTACTTGGTTAAATATGGAAGAAGATACTAAAAAAGATTTTCGGGGGGCAATCAATAATTGTAGAGCATGTAGAAATTATTGTGCAAAGGAGAATTTGTATGAAGAAAATGTCCATAGCAGACAAGCTTTGATATATCTTAGTTATATAAAAAATTCACTAATTGCTAGAGCTGCTGAATATAAATGTAATAATGAGTGCAATCATAAATCTACAGGGATAATTAGTGTAATAGAAAGTTCTGATATTGATCTTCATTAAAATCTACCGACGATAAATTTTCTTTGGTTAAACAAAAAGTTTATAAACCCCTTTTTTTATGATTTATTACTTAAAATTATATATTTAATAATAAAATTAAAACAATAAAATGGAAAATTTATTAGAAACAATGAATGAGAAAAGATTCGATAAAGCAACGAATGTTGGACTAGTAGCTGGTGCTGGATTATTCTATCTTGGAATGCCAGAACTTATTAATTCTGATTTTATTCAAGGTTTAGGGATAGGAATACTTGCTATGGATGTTGCACTCAATGCAGGATTATATGGATTAGAAAGTGTTTTTTTAGGTAAAAATTATAATAAACAATCAAATTAATTAAATATGGCAGAAAAACCAACAATGAATATTGTTTTTGTAGGTCATGTTGACCACGGTAAATCTACTTGTGTAGGTCAGCTTATGTTCTTATCAGGATTAATCCCTGAACAGCAAATGAAAAAACTTAAAGATGAGGCGCAAAAGCAGGGCAAGCCTGGTTTTGAATTTGCTTATATCATGGACAAGTATAAAGAAGAAAGAGAAAGAGGGGTTACTATTGATTTAGCTTATCAAAAAATAGTCACACCTAAAAGACAGGTTACAATTATTGATGCTCCAGGACACAAGGATTTTGTTAAAAACATGATTACTGGTGCAAGCCAGGCAGATGCTGCATTTTTAACAATCGCAGCTAAAGAAGGAATCCAGCCTCAGACAAAAGAGCACTTATGGCTGTTAAGAACAATGGGTGTTCAGCAAATCGCAGTTATTATTAATAAAATGGACACTGTTGAATACAAAGAAGAAACATTCAACAAAATAAAACAAGAAGTTTCAGATTTATTAAAAGTTGTTGGAATTGATGCAGAAAAAACTCCTTTCTTAGCTGTTTCAGGATTAAAAGGAGATAATATTAAAGAAAAATCAAGTGAAATGCCCTGGTATAAAGGCCCAACCTTATGGGAACAATTTGATGCTTTTGAAGAGCCTAAAAAACCAACTGACTTGCCTATGAGAATGCCTATTCAGGATGTTTATGACATCACAGGCATTGGAACAGTTCCTGTTGGAAAAATCGAAACTGGGATTATGAAAGTTGGACAAAAAGTTAAAATACTTCCTGGAAGAAGCGGGACAGGTATTGACGGAGAAGTTAAGTCAATAGAAATGCACCATGAACAATTAAAAGAAGCACCTTGCGGGTTTAATGTTGGGATTAATATAAAAGGAGTTGGTAAAAAAGATATTGCAAGAGGAGATGTTATTTGCGATGCAGCCCAGCCTGCTACAATGGCTCAAGAATTCACAGCACAAATAGCTGTTATCAACCATCCAACTGTTATTGCAAAAGGATATACTCCTGTGTTCCATGTTCATACAGCTCAAGTGCCTTGCCAGTTTATAGAAATCCTGCATAAAATTGACCCAACAAGCGGACAACCTATAGAAGGCAAAGTTGATTTTCTTAAAAATGGAGATGTTGCAATGGTTAAGATTAAGCCAATGGGTAATTTAGTTATTGAAAAATCAGGTGTTAACCCGCATATGGCAAGATTTGCAATCAGAGATGCTGGTGCAACTGTTGCAGCAGGGGTTTGCACTGAATTGGTTGAGAAGAAGATTGGGTAAAGAGTTCTGATGGAGAGATAAGATGGAAGCTAAAACAATAAATCAAAGAAAAAATGTAAATTCGCTTTTGAAGAAGGTTTTCTTATCTGGTGGAGAAACAGCTAATGCAATGAAACTTAGTTATATTCTTGGATTAGGATTAGGAGCAACTGGAAGATTTACTAAACAAGAATTGATTCCAGCAATTCCCCCAATAATTGATTTAGTTGGAGGAGCAATTCCTACTCCTAGTCGTGTAGCTTGTTATACTGCTTATGCTGCTGGGATAGCAACAGCTTATGCTGATAAGATTTATACTATTATTGCTGATTTGACAGATAAATTAAATTAAAATTATAATAAATTAAACCCAAATAGGGAAGTAGAGGGGTGAGTGAAAATGGTATGGAAAAAAACTATAGCACAACTTATTGGAGAACCAATTATAAATTTTCTAAAAAGTGAAAATCCTCTTAAAAATTATAGAGCAAAAGATCTTAGTCCTCGAGGTTTACCAGTTTTTATTACCCATATTAGAATTAATGAATATGGCCCTAATAAATTGAGAAAAATTTTTCCAAAAAAAATAGCTGAAATAAGAATAAGAGACGTTCTTGCTGGAAAAACTATAAAATATAAAACATTTAATAGAGGATTGATTTCAGAACAAAAATTAGAAGAATTAATGAGTGTGCGCCAAGTAGATTCAATTACTAATACTTATGTTTCTTAAAAGTTGTATTTTTAAATAAACCCAAATAATTTCCATGTTAAACCCAATTCATCATTCTTTTAATTGATTTGTTTAAGAAATATCTTTAATACAATAAAGTTTTTAAATTAGGTAATCTTGAGGTAAATATGGAAAATTTAACAAGAAGAAACTTTATGAGAGGAACTTTAATAGGGATAATAGGAGCCCCTGCCCTTCTGACAAATAAAAGTGAGGCTAAAGATATAGATAAAGAAAAACTAGTGGATATTAAAGAGAGAGAGAGAGTAAAGTAAATACTCTTAAACCTGAAAGTTTCTTATATAATTGTTTTATGGAGATTCAAAGACTTAATTATGAAAGGGGAATGTTATCAAAAGAACAATATGACAAGATAAGAAAAGGCACAGTTATTACAGAAGAAGTAGGTAGAAGAACCTATTTTGGAGTAATTTAATTACTATCCCTAATTCTGGAATTTTTACAAGAATAAAAGTTTGATAGATGAGAGGATTAAGAGAGAACAACACATCAACAGAACTTATTAATTATAAAATATAAGTTAATAATTAATTTATCTAATTTAGATTTTCAAAAAAGAGCACAGAAAGTTTTAAAAACAAACAAAGCTTATAATAATCATATCTGCCCCAGGATTGCACT
>JAUUWR010000095.1 GCA_030588935.1 bacterium
AAACAATATTGTCAAGAAAATAAAGAGCAGATTAAAGAACGTAATAAAAAATATCATGAAAATAATAAAGAGTATTATAAAGAATATAACAACAATTATTTCAAGGAAAAAAGAGTAATAGATCGTAATTTTAGAATAACATGTCGTTTAAGAAATAGACTTTGGGCTTCTTTAAAAAGATATTCCCAAACAGGAAAGATAATGTCTTCTAAAAAATATGGGATAAATTACCAAGAAATAATAGAATATCTAAAACCTTTTCCTAAAAACATAAAAGAATATCATATTGATCACATAAAACCATTATGTAGTTTTACTTTTATCGATGAAGAAGGAAACACAGATTTAGAAGAAGTTCAAAAGGCATTTGCACCAACTAATCATCAATGGCTAACAATACAAAAAAACTTAGAGAAAGGAAGTAAATTAGTTATCCCCCAAACTTAGTTAAGTAACGCCAATAAAAAGGATAGTTAACTTATATTTATAAAGTAATTTAACCATCTAAATTAGATGATTTATACAATTATAAGGGGGGTGAGGTAAATTGGCTAAAGAAGGTATGCCCCAAGACATAAAGACAGTTTTATTCTGGGGTTTAGGGATAGGGATTCTTGCATTAGCTTTATTGATTCTATCAATTATTTTCGGTAATTTGAGTGGTAATGTTGGCTTTGCTGTGGGAACACAGGGATACAATGATACTCAAAACATAATTGGAAACTATACAGAATCGGCAGTTAATACTGCTAAACAATTCCCTGTTACAGGAACAATTTTAGGTATTGCTTTGTTACTAGCAATCTTAATAGGAATCCTTGTATTTGCGATTCGAAAGATGATGGGAGTTGCAACTATTGGTGGAGGATCTGGTAAATCATCTTCTGGAAGTTTTGATAGGGCAGGATTTAGATAATTTTTTATTTCTTTTATTTTATTTCTTTTATCTTTTATTAAGTTAACTTAATAAAAAGGTTTATAAAAGAGGGATTCTTTTATCTTACCATGGGATTTCTTAAAGATTTAGGTGTAAATGTTGGGGATGGTTCTGGATTACAAGGAGCAGGAATAACAATAGGGATAATCTTATTAATATTTTTTGTTATTGTATTTGCAGGAATAATAACTTTCTTTTATTATTCAAAGAAAATAAAAAAACAACAATTTAAATATAAGATACATATTTTTAAAGATATTGCAGGAGAAATACAACCTATTGATGATGATTTAGCAAAAGAAGTTTTTGTTCCTGATACAAATGTTGGTCTTTATTATTTATTGAGAAAAAAGATATACATTGCAAGACCTACAAGGGCAATGGGCAAGGATGCTTTTTGGTATAAAATATTGCCTAATGGAGAGTGGGTTAATTTTGATATGAAGAGTGTTGATGGAAAACCAACTCTTGCAAAAGCTGAATACGACCACAGAGATACAAGATATGCTTATATTAATTTAAAAGAAATCATTAAAAGAAATTATAGAGATAAATCAGTTAAGTGGTGGAAAGAATATGCCCCATTAATAACTTTTATTGTTATCTCATTTATCTTTGTTCTAGCCTGTTGGCTCTTACTTGCTAAGATTGGGAAATTAATTGGAAGCATAAGCCCTTTAATAGAATCTGCTAAATTATTACAGGAATCAAGTATAAGTTTAATACAAAATGCTCAAAATATAAATTCAGGGATAACTCCTGCTGTTTAAAATGATGCCCCTTATTTTATTAATTCCTTTAGTGCTTATTCTTGGAAGTGCCTTAGGTTTTGGAATTGGTTATTTGGCAGTAAGTCAATTTAATAGAATATCAAACAAAATCTTATTAAAAAGAGCAGGGAAAATGGTAGATGGAAAAATAGATAATAAATATGAATTAGATGGGAAAAAACAAGATGTTCATATCTTTAAGTCAAGAGATAAAAAAGGAACTGAAACAATTATAAATTTAACAAAATAATATGGGAGAAGAAGATATAAAAAAGAAGGAGAAGAATGAGAAAGAAGTAAAACCTTTAATTTCAATTTACTTAAAAGATGGAGAACTTTTTCATTCTTACAGCGAAGAAAATTCAGATATTATAACAGAAAATAATATTTTATTATGTGGATATGTTGAAAAAATTAAAAAGGAATTATTAGAATTAGAAGATGAAGAGGATGAAGAAGATGAATAATAAGATTAAATTAGCTTTTTCTTTGTTAGCAATTATTCTCATAGTGGTGGGAATTTTAATAGGGTTTGTAATAAATAATCAAAATAGCTGTGAAGAAAATCCTTTAGTTTTTGGTGTTGAAAGATTAGAAAAATTAAATGATGTTAATTTTAGTTGTTCTTGTCATTCAACAGATTATCCTTTAAATCCTTTTTATTTTGATGATGAGGGAATATATAAAGAAAGACCCTATTAATTACTTTCTAACAACATAAACAGGTTTAGGAGTTCTATCTTTTTTATTTTTATTCCGAGTATTGATATAATATAAAATACCCACAATAACAAAACATAAAACTATCCAGAGGTTATGAATAATAATAAATTTCTTCCACTTTAAAAATATTAAAATTACTCCTATAAAAAAAACAATAAATCTTAATTTCATAATTTAATCAAATCTTCTTTATTTTTATACCTTTTTAAAAGAGTAGGAATATTTATAAATTAATGATTCCTATTATAATCATAAAAAATGGTGGGTTTATTTAAAAGGATAAGAGCAAGAAGATTAGCGAGAAGAAGAGAAAAAGTCTTTTCTAAAAGTGCTTATACAATAGATGTTTCTGGAACGCCTGCAGGATATACAAGAACCACATCAGGATCATTAATTTCAACTCCTGGAACTAAAGCAATGCCTGGCTACTCCTCTTCTGGAGGGGGGGGGAAATCTCCAACACCAATTAAAACAATTCCTGCTCCTTCACTTCCTCCTAAACCAACAACCCAACAAGTAAAAGCCTTAACTGTTGAAGCTGTCCAACAACAAAAAGGGTTTATAGCGAGGAGATTACAGAAAGCAGAAACAGAACTAAGGATTATGAGAACTGCAGAAAGAAGAGCTCCAAAAGATAAATTTAGAATACCAACTTTTAAAAAAATTAGATTAGAGGAAGAGAGATTTTTATTACAGCTTTTATTAATGCCTAAAGGACTTGTGCAATTTGCAAAAGCAGTTAGAAGAGATCCTAGATTTTTAAAAGAAATTCCTAGAGAGATTGCAGAAGCAGGACCAAGATGGGGACAACTTTTAAGAGAAGATCCAACAACTGCTTTTTTAAGAGTTGGAAATGAAATTTTATTATTAAAAGGAACAGGGACGGCAATCAAAGTAACAGGGAAACTTTCAGGAAAAGCTAGAGCTGTTCTATCTCCTAGATTTAAAGGAGTTAATCCAAAAAAAATAACATTCAAATCTGGCCCAAAAGGGACAAC
>JAUUWR010000044.1 GCA_030588935.1 bacterium
ATTAAAAGAGATAAAGAATCAATTCAGGAAGATTTGGGTGATTTGGAAGAGGGTTTAGAAGAAAAACAGGAAATAGTTGAGCAAAAAGAAGAGCAAGCAGAGGGTGTTAAGAAAAAGTACCAAAAAATGTTTGAAGAAAAAAACAAGCTTCAGGACAAAATCAGGTTTTTTGAATCTAGTTTAATGAAAACCCAGAATGATAAAAGATTGTTCGAGAACAATATTAATAATTTTATGATTTCAAAAGCAGAAATAAAAGCAAAGAGGGATAATTTGCTGGAGGAATTAAAAGAATTTCAAGGGGTTGAATTTATTAATATGTCCCTGGAGAAACTAAAAGAAAGACTCAACAAAGTCTCTGAAATTTTGGCAAGAATTGGGAATGTTAATTTAAGGGCATTAGAGGTTTATGACGATATAAAGGCGGAGTATGATAAAATAAAAGAAAAAGTTGAATTATTAGAAGAAGAAAAATCAGAGATTTTTAAAATCATTGAACAGATAGACAGAAAAAAGAAAAAAACTTTTCTTCAAACTTTGGGAGAGATAAATAGTTTGTTTTCAAGGAATTTTTCTCAGCTTAGTGTGAAAGGAATTGTTTTGCTTGAGCCCCAGGATAAAAAAGAAGTTTTTAATGCAGGACTTGATATTATTGTTAAAGTAGGTATTGGAAAAAGATTTGATGTGACATCTTTAAGCGGGGGAGAGCAATGCCTTGTAGCTTTATCATTAATTTTTGCAATCCAAGAACACAAACCATATTGCTTTTATATTTTTGATGAAATAGATGCTGCTTTAGATAAAAGAAACAGCGAAAAGCTTGCCTACCTTCTCAAGAAATACATGAAAGAAGGGCAGTATATAATTATCACGCATAATGACGCCTTGATTTCAGAATCTTCTAATATATTGTATGGTGTTTCGATGCAGGAAGGTGTTAGTAAGATATTGAGTTTGGAGGTTTAAACCTTAATTAGATTTTGAGTATGAGTAATATTTTCTTTAAAACATTGATTATGAATATTATTAATTCTTAACAAGAAAGATTGGATTTGTGGCATTGATTTTTTTATTCCAACAAGATCTTTTGATATTTTTTCCATTGTTTCGCTTGTTAGTTCTTCTAGTTCTGATAAATTATATGCTTGCATAATTTTTCTATTCAAAGTAAGATGAGCTAAAAAAGGAGATTTTTCATAAGTACTAATTGCAGAGTAAATAGGGCGTTCTTTACCAAGATCTTTTTTATTATCCCAGCTCTGGTCTCTATTATGATAATCTATTATTCCCAGTCTTGGGAATGTAAGCATTATATTTGGAGTTACAATCATACTATCAGGAATCTTAACAGGTTTTCCTCCTTGAGGATAGCTAGTTGATATCATATAAGCCCCATTTAAAAAATGTTCATTTTTTGTTTTAAGTGCTTCAAAAAACTTTTCTTCTTTTTCTCTCATTAATTCAAAATAATTTTCTCTATCCATTACTCTTGCTTCACTTAACCATATATCAGTACCATCACATGCATAACCATGTTTGTGACTACGATAGCGGAAATCGTGACTAATCATTCTAATTTTTCCATCATCAGGTAGCTCTTTGAGTTTACTAGTAATATCAGAAATTGTATTCAAGTTAGCATCTCCCATACTATCTATATTAAAAACAAGAGGTAAAATATAATCTCTTTCTCCTTTTTTAAATTCTGTTTTTTCATTTTCACGAGATTTATTTTCACCAATAATTATATTTTCTGACGCACCTATTTCTGGGAATTCTTTATCAAATCCATTCCATCCCCGAGTATTTTCAGTAGTAGACAAACCAAATCCTATTTTACCAAAACAATAAGGAGTTGCTGCATAAAACTCTTCATCACGCTGAAAAAAAACAGGCCCTGATATACTAATTTTTTTTATAGTTTCTATCAATGCATCTATAGCATAACTTTCTTTTGCCATACTACAAAAGAATTATACCCATATTTAAATATTATTCTTTTAGGAAATATAGTTTAGAAGTAAGAAGAAACATTTATAAATTTAGATACCTATTAATATCTATAGATACTATGGAAATAAAACAAATAAATCTTAAACTACCTCAAAACCTTGTTGAAGCTGCTGAAGATTATGCTAAAAAATTTGGTTTTAGAAATATTCAAGAATTAGCTGCTTCAAGTATGAGGGAGAAAATCTTTGCAGAAAGAGAAGTGAGTGAAAACATATTCGCTGATGAGGGATTATTAGCTCAGAATTGGTTAAGTGAGGAGGATAATCAAGCATGGAAGGATTTGTAAAAGGAGATGTTGTTATAACTCCTTTCCCATTTTCTGATTTAACTTCTTCTATTAAAAGGCCTGCTTTAATAGTTGCAACTTTGAAAGGAGATGATGTTATTCTTTGTCAAATCACAACAAAAGAAAGACCCGACCCTTATAAAACAGATTTGATAATAGAGGATTTTGAAACAGGAGAATTAAGAGTTAATAGTTTTATTATGCCTTCTATATTATTTACTCTTAGAAAATCAATAATATTGTATAAACTAGGAAAATTAAAACAATCCAAGATTAAAGAAATTGAAAATAAGATAATAGAGATATTTAGGGGATAGTTTTTTAGGTTTTGAGTTTGAAGGTATAGATTTTATAAAGGAAATAATAGGAGTTTCAAACTTTCACACTTTTTATGCCTTTTTGTTATTTTTTCTATTAATTTTAAGTAATATTTTTTTAATTTTTCTGGATTATTATATGTTTTTCCAAAAGAATAGACTCCCTCATCTGACCTACTTAAAACTTTTATATTCATATATCCAGGCCTACTAAAATTAGGACTTTTAGCAATTAATTCTAATTTACTGGCTACTATGCCTTTCGCTTCTTGTCCTTCTTCAGATTTAGCAACACCGATGGCTAAAGCAGGAGTAACTTCAATAGTTGTTTTATAAACGTTTGAATCCAAAGTTTGAGTTAAGCTAAACAGATATTTGCTCAAATTTTGTTTTGGAGTTTCTTCATCTGCCATTTTATAATCAATCACCTATTATTTATAAACATTTATTCACCCCAAAACCACCCCCTTATTTTTTAATAAGAAAATAAAATAAAAATAAAAAATAAAATTAAACAATTAATAATAACTTGTTTCTCCGCCTTCTCCGAGTTCTTCTGCTTCTGCAGGTTTCTTTGTTAATAGCACTATTAAAATTATTAAGAGCACTACGAAGACAATCGCTAAAATAACTGTCAATATTAAAACTGAGTTAGGTTTTGATGTGATACCTGATTCTTCTACATTTACAGTAAAAGTAACCTTTTTTACAAGTCCGCTTTCAGTATTAACATTAATTGTTACTAAATGTGTGCCTTCTTCTGCACTTTGAGTTGCTTTAACTCTTATTTTTACAATCTCGCTTGAGTCAGCAGAAACTGTTACAATAGGTTGTTCTACTTCTATGATTAATCCTTGTGATTCTTCTGGTGTTAATGAATAAACTACCATTCTATTCCCGTAATTAACTAAAGGGATATCAAAAGTTGTATCTTCGCCTATTGAAATTGCTTTAGACATTACTGAAGGGTAAATACCTGTTTGAGTACTGCCGATAACAATTTGTTTTTTCTCTGTTACAGTTGTGTCATAGTTGTAAGCTTCTACTTCTATGTTATAAGTTCCTGGGATTGCATTTCTTGGTATGCTTAAGTATATTTTCTTTCTGACTGAGTCTTCTCTGTCAAGGTCTTTCCATTCTTCAGAATCATCATATTCGATCTCAGTTTCATCCTGAGGATCTATGTCTCCGAAATATACCTTCAAACTTTCAATACCTAATTCAGGAATTGAAGCTTTAGCATAGACATTTTCAAGTCTGTCGTTTCCGTTGTTTTCTAAAACAACATTAAGAGCAACAATACTTCCAGAAGCTACTTTTTCAATTGTTTCTATTGATAAGATATTAAGGCTGTAAAGATTTCTTTGCATTCTTATTGCATAAAGTTCTTCAAAAGAATCTTTTTCTTTTGCACTAACTCTTACAAGAAGAGTTAAATCTTCTGTAAGGTCATCTAAATCTGTACTTGAAGGCAATCTTAATGAGAATCTCTTGATATAGCTACTGCCTTCTACTATGTGGAATCTAGAAGTAGAATCAGAAACTTCATCTTTGTAACCTTCAATATAAACCTTTACTCTAACATCAGAAACATCTTCGTTTGCTGTGAACTTGATTTCTACAGGAACTGTATCTGATACATATCCTGCAGCAGTTGGACCATCAATTGAGACGTCATTAACAATAACATCATTAATAGTTATATCAACTTCACTTGCAATAACTGTACTCAAAGCAAAAATCATAGCAAAAAGTGCTATAAAAGAAACCAAAATTGCTTTGTTTTTCATGTTAAATCTTGGTAAAATTTTTAAAATTTAATTAATCTTAATATCTAATTTTTCTTTATAAAGATTTATATTCTGTAGTAACTATAAAATAAGAACACCATGGAAATGTTTAAATAGTATAACTTGGTATGGGTTGGTATACTGGATGAAAATTAGTAAATTGTAAAATGTTTATGGTTCGAGGAAGAGATTAAATAAAAAATATTTAGCAGAATATTGAACAAGGGTTAAAGGGTCATTTAACAAAAATCAAGAATGTTCAATGGGATGTAAAATGAGAAAATCCTTTTTTGGAAAGAGAGTTTTGATAAACTAATAAAATGGCAAAAGAATTTGAAACTACCTTAGGACTTGAAATATATCTTAGAGATAAAAGGACAAGTAAATCTGAATCAATAATAGGTCTATGTAGAAATTCCCCTAAATTTTCTAATAGTTTTTATTCAGCAGTATGCAAATTTGAAAATGGAAAGTTTCCTACACCAAAGAGAGTTAAGGAAATGGAATATTTTAACACTTATTTAGATATGTTAGATATAGAGCCTAAAGAGGCACAAGAAATAATCACACTCTTACCTAATCTTATACTTAGCTCTCAACATTTGAAAAATAAAAGGACAATCAGACAAATTACTAACAGACCAACTAGATCTATTAATAGAAAGGCAATCAAGGCTTCTCAGGAGCTTAGAAAAAAACCCCTTAGACTTGATAAAACTGTTTTATATGGAGGGCCTGATGGAGAATTAAAAGAAGGAGATTATTTTTCTTATAATGCAGTTGGAGTAAATTCTCCAGGAGAAGAGAATGCATTTATAACAACTATCTTTGAAAGATGCCTGTGCAAGAAGGTTAAAGGACATTATGTTTTATTTAGAGGCTTAAGAGATTATTTTCTAGAATCTAGCCAAAAGGAAGCCGAACACTTAAGGTATATTTATCCAAAAAATATTGGAATAGAGAATTCATTAGTAGATGTTGTTGAGACACTTAAAGAAGCTGATGATGTACTATATAAAATAGCAAAACAAGATGCAGAAAAATATGCTAATAGTGTAGGAATCCCTTTTGAAGATAAGACTGTTAGGGGAAAGAGTTCTTGATAAATTTATAAAATGCAAAATACAACGATTAAGATAAGCAAGAAAACAAAACAAAGATTAGATAATTTAAAAGAATATAAGAGGGAGAGTTATGAAGATGTGATAATAAAGATTCTTCATATTTTGAATCAAATTAGAAAAGACCCTGTTTCTGGAAATCGGCTTTTGGGGAAGATTGATGGGAATATTATGGGGGGGAGGGGTTATTTTAAAGAGGATGAAAGAGAAGGAAAAAAGAATAAAACTAATATCTTATAAAATATTTATGGCTCGAAGTAGAAGCTTAAGCTGTTCATATGTGAAGCTTAATAATGTATTAGGATTCTAGATAAAATATTAAGATTAAACTGAAACCAAATTAACCTTAGTATCAGTGCTGACAAAATTTGTAGCAATTAAATTATTGCATCCTAATTTTTCGCAGATTTCTATAATGCGCGGTGTTGCTGTGCCGTCAACAGCAATAACATAAGGTTCTTCATTTAATTCCAGAGAATACATTCTCCTTAGGGGAACTTTTTTTACTGTTTCTAAATCCTTGTTAAAAACTATGGCCCCTTTTGTGCCAACAAGCTCTGAAATTTTGCTTTTGATTTTTTCTTTTTCTTCATTAGTCAATTTTTGAATTTCTCTTTTAGGTTCTTCTTTTGTTTCTGGTTCTGGGGTTCTATATTCTCTTGAATCTCTTTTTCTGTTATTAACGCGATATTCTGAAACACGAATTTTTTTTCTCAGGGCCTGAAGAATTTCTTTTCCAGTTAATTCTTCGACTTCTTTTCCTTCAGGTGCTATTGCAATGAAATCGATTTTAGCATTTTCAATAACGTTTTTTATAATTAACTTGCCTCCTCTGTCTCCGTCTACAAATAAAATAACATCTGATTTTTCTTCAGTTAGTTTTTTAATTGTTTGAGGAAGTCTTGTTCCATTCATTGCTATTGCATTTTTGATTCTGTTTTTTATTAAATTAATTACATCTGCCCTTCCCTCGACAATTATTAGTTCGTCGCCTGAAATATCCCCGCAGGGGAGATTTTCAGTTCCATAAGTTTGCAGTTTTGCAATTTCAGTAGAGACTTTTATTTCACTAGCCATTTCACTGATTTCTTTTCCTGATTCTCCTAATTTTCCCATTAATTTTTTAGCTCGTTCAAGAATATAATCTCTTTTGCTTCCTCTTACGTCTTCAATGTCTTCCACAACGATTTTAGTGTCGCTTGGCCCTATTCGTTCAATGGTTTCAAGAGCTGCTGCTATAATTGTAGTTTCTGTTTTATCCATAGCAGAAGGGACTTCTATTTCGCCGACAGTTTTTCTATCTTCATAATTTAAGGAAACTTCAATTCTGCCGATTTTGCCGGCTTTTTGAAGTTCTCTCATTTCAAGTTCATCTCCTAAAAGGCCTTCTGTCTGGCCAAATATTGCTCCGATTATGTCAGGTTTTTCAACAGCACCTTCAGATACAAATTTGAGGTGAACTATATATTTTATTGATACTGGACTTATTTTTGCCATGTTTGTTTTTTAATTATTTTATTTTTAACTTATATCTTATAAATTATCACTCTATGTTCTGAGTAGCTTAAGTTCTAAATCGAACTTACCCAAGCTCATCTCCAGAGCGTAATATTTTGTATATTATTAGTTATATAATATTTATAAACTAAAAAAACATTAAAATTATCTAGAAAGATTTCTTATACTTTTATTACTTTTAGTCTTCACTTAACATTCATTTAAAATTAATATGAAATGTAAATTGTGATATAATCTGGTCTTAATAGATAATTTTTATTATCTTTTTTTAATCTACGATATGTCAAAATTTTTGGGGTTTATAAAGTTTTTGGGGTAGAAAAATTATATTACTAACAAAAACAAAACTAAAAATGATAAAATAAAATCAAAAAGAAAAACTTACTACTCTTCATCAGGCTCCTCATCTAAATCAAACTCATCTAATTCAAAAGTTTCTTCATCAGACATATTAAATTAACCCTCCTTTATTTATTATAATTTTATATTAAATATTGAGTATTTAAACTTTTTGTTAATAGAGGACAAGGGTTTTTTGTGACGACAAATTAAAATTTTCTTTTAAAAATGCTTTTACTATTTTTGGGTGAAGAAAATTCATCTTACTCAAAAAACTCATCTAAAATTTCTTTTTTTAAAGCCAAAAAATTATCACAATTTTGTTTCAAATTTCTGGAGAAGTTTTTCCTAAGATAAATATTTTCTACCCTCTTCCCTTTTCTTTGAACTGCTTTTACAGCAGGAACAAAATCTCCATCACCAGAAACCACAATAGCTATATCAAACATATCATCTGTTGCTCCTTCAACCATATCAACTGCCATATGGATGTCATCTTCTTTAATCGTGTAATAAAATTCTCCTGTTTTCTTTATTTTTCTCTTAACTAACTTACATAATATTAAATTAAATTTAGGAATTCTTTTTATTTTATCAAAAAATCTTTGTTGGCTCTTATATTTTCCCAAATTCTTTGATATATCAAGGGGAGCATTATAATAAAAAATATTTACAATTTCTCTATCTTTTGCTAGAAATTTGATAAATTCATCAAAATTAAAATCCATATAACTTTTAGAATTTCCATAAATTTTCTTTAAGCCATGATAAAAATTATTTCCATCTATAAAAATAGCAACTCTTTTCATTT
>JAUUWR010000028.1 GCA_030588935.1 bacterium
GTAAAAGGAAAGTAAGAAACTAAAACAAACCATATATGAAATTCTAGCATACAAAAATATAAAAAGATTGAACGTTTAGTCAATCTATGGCACTAGAAAAATCTTTTCTTAGGTTTGATATAGACTCTTTTGGAGAAGAAGATACAGATATACTTTATGCAAATCCAAAAGCTGCAAAAGAAGAAAGAGACAAAAGGTTTGACCATTTAACAAGGGAAAATGGGCCTTATCATTTTGCTCTTGCTTTTGCTTCAGCAGGCATCTGGTTTGGAATGGGTTATGGTATTTATAGTTTAATCCAATACCTCAAATAGCCTTAAAAACTTCTTTCACAACAAACCTCCTCAAAAACATTTAAAACGTATATCCCAAGCTTATACCAGACCAAGTAAAGCTAGGTATTTCAGAAATAAGGCTATTTTGGTTATTTAAGAAAAAGTTTATGTTAAGATTCCCTTTATTTATTCCTAAATTTATCCCAGGTGTAACTTGCGACAATCCGCTAATGTTGAAGTAATGATCTACATAAGCTGTACTCACACTTGGGGTTAAAGAAACTTCTAAATCTTTTTCCTTAAAAAGAGGAATTTTCTTACTTGCTTTAGCATAAATCCTTGTCCCACTATCTGTATTTTTATTAGGAATCAGCTGAGTTAAATCAAAATCTAAATTTATTATGCCTTTGTAGTTTGCTCCTGCAACCAGAGCACTATCATAATCTCCAAATGTTCCAGTAGGATAATCAAAATAATGATAACCTGCATTTACTGAAAACTTTTTACTTATTGGAAAGGTGTACCACATACGGAGGTCTCTTTCATTAACTGCTTTTTCTTTAAAAGAATAATTTTGCCAAACATATCCAAATAGTCTATTGTTTAAATTAAAAAGGAAAGTATCTTGCCTTACATCTCCTCTCACTGCTCCCCCATGTGTTAAAACCTGATCAGAAACAAAAGCTGTTTCAACATATGGATGTTTTAATGTTTCTGTATCAATTAGTTTATTATTAGACCCACATCCAGAAAGCAGAGCTACAAGCCCAACTAAACTTGTTGCTATTCCTTGTTTTATTCTTGATTTTAATGTTCTTTGTGAGTTTATTTTCATTTTTAATTATTTATCAGAACTCTTTTCCTTTTGGGATTTAATGTAAACGCCATGAATATTTGGATTGCCCCCATATCCTCCTTTTCCATAAGAGGCTATATAAAGTGGTATTATTAAAAAATCTTTTACTTCTCCTGATTTTACAAGTTCGATTAGTTTTGAAGTAGCATCAATTAAGTCTTGAGGTTTTTTATACCAAAAAGTATATTCTTCTGAATATTTAAAGTTTTGAGACTCTAAATAATCTTCAATAGAATCATAATCTTTCCAAGGAGATGAATTCCAAAGAAGAGCTTGTTCTCCTTTCTTCTCTTCTTCTTTCAGTCTTTTAAAAAATTTATCTGGATCTTTTTGAGCTTCGGCTAGTTTAATATTATATTCTAAGGTAAGTCCTTCAGTAATCATTTTATTTTCCATCTTCAACATTCATCAGAACTCTTTTTCCCTTTCAGGACTAATAAGCAATAATCGATAGGTTTTTATATGTTATTCCCCCCCATATACGTAATGATAGAAATACTAAGGAGAATTGGGCTTACAGAAGGAGAGATAAAGGTTTATTTAGCTTTGCTTGAACTTGGCTCAAGCACAACATGGAAAATCACCCAAAAGTCTAAGGTTTCTGGTTCAAAAGTTTATGAAGTTTTAGATAGATTAATAGGAAAGGGGCTTGCATCATTTATTACAAAAAATAATGTTAAGTATTTCGAAGCTGCTTCTCCAGAAAGGATTCTTGATTACCTAAATGAGAAGAATGAAGAGATTGAGTCTGAAAAAAATGAAATTAAAAAGATTTTGCCTGAATTATTATTAAAACAGAAAAAAGCACAACAAGCAGAAGCAAAGATATTTGTAGGTTTTGAAGGTGCAAAAACCGCATATGAAGATGCTATACAAAATCTAAAAAAAGGTGATGAAATTCTTGGATGGGGCCTAACAGAACAGCCAGAGTCTTGGGAAATTTATTTTAACAAAAGAGAAAAGGTGAGGGATGATAAAGGAGTAATTCATAAATCAATAATAAATGAAAAATATCAATCCCTTTATAATGTAAGAAAAAAATTTAAGAATACATTTATAAGATTTTTTCCAAAAGAACTTGAGATGCCAACCACTGTTGAGATATGGAAAAATAAAGTCGCCTTATTTGTTATAACTAAAGAGAATCCAATTACAATAGTTATAGAAAGCCCTGCAGTTGCAGATAGTTTCAGAAAATATTTTTATATTATGTGGAAAACAGCAAAGAAATGAATCACAAACACCCCTTCACCAATCACCCCAACCTCAACCTCTCAACCATATCGACAATTGCAAAAACTATTCCAATACCCATTAAACTATAACCAACTAATTTAATAGATGAAAAAATAATTCCTGTTAAGACAAATCCAAAAGCAAGACTTGTCAAGGGGGTAATTATTTTCTTTCTTTTGTTTTTACTCTCTCCCCTTAAAAAAATCATCAAAATAGTGATTATTAAAAAACCTACAAGAGATATTAAAATATATATTTGTGATGCTTCCATGAGTTAGTATGTTTGTTTGGATTTAAAAAAGTTTGCATGGCAAACCTGTTTTCTAATATATAAATGTTTAAATATTAAATGAAATTTTAAAATCAATGGTAGAAGAATATTTAGATGCGAACAAAAATCCACCAAAAGAAGGATTGTATACTTATAATAATTCTATTCTTTATACTCTTTCTATATCTTTTGAAAAGGGAGCATGGTATGTAAGGGATGGTGACGATGTCCCACATAGATTAGCAAAACAAATTTTTGCAAGATGTGAACCTTTGGATGAAGAAATAGCAAGAGCCAGAGCGCAAACCCTTGAAAAAAAAGCAAACTTTATTTGGTCTGAATTAGAACAATCAGCTGAATCTAAAAAACAAAACAACCCCCAAGATATATTGCAAGACCCACGATTATATCTAAATATTTTTGGTGATGGTTAAAAACTTCCCACCGAGCATCATCTAAACTTCTCAAAACATTTAAATAACTCTTCTTATTATTTTTAATACATTATACTCTAAAGATTAGATGATTAAGCTTACTCTACTCATCTGAATAAAGTAATTATTCATAGAGATTCCAGATAAAAATTAAACAAAAAAGAGGCAAAATGACAATATCACCAACTTCAATATATGAATCAATGGTTCAGGGATTTGCAAACTTCTTCCAGAACATAGTGAATTCTGTTCCTGAAAAACAAAGGGTTTTGGTGAGCTTGTTTCTTTATACTATTTTTATTGTGATTTATGCTGTTTTTATCTGGAGGTTTTATCGGTTTATGGCTGAGAAAGATATAATTAAATTTAATTTAAGCCAGTATAATAGGTCGAAACATCCTTCGCTGGAAAAAACTTATGCTATTTTCCTTAATATACTGCAGTATTTAATCATACTTCCTTTTTTAGTGATGTTTTGGTTTACTGTGTTTTCGATTTTTTTGCTGGTTTTGTCCAAGTCTCAAAGCACTTATCAGATTCTCTTGATTAGCGCTGCAATTATTGCTTCTACAAGAGTAACTGCTTATTTGAGCGGAGGTTTGTCAAGAGACCTTGCAAAAGTATTTCCTTTTACTGTCCTAGCGCTGTTTATTTTAGATCCTGAATTTTTTAATGTGAGTATTATTTTTGACAAGTTTGCGCAAATCCCTGAACTTTTTAGTAATATCTTAATTTTTGTTGTGTTTATTTTTGGAATTGAACTTCTTTTAAGAATGATGTATTCTATTGCTGCTTTTATTTATTCCAGGAGGGGGGAAGATGTTGAGAGTGAGGAGAAGGTGTTGGTTAAGAAAAATAATGTTAAAGAAAAAATAAATTAATTTACTTATATTATTAACTAGAATTTTAGATTAGATAATAAGATGAGAAGCATAGGATTAAGTTTTCATCTTTAGAGCTTTTATTCTTCTAATTTTATTGATAATTATATTTTCTGGAATCTTAGAGCATCTAATTAATATCAAAATCCAAAACCCTGCTGTCAGGAGATAAAAGATAAATCTTGTCTTGTTTGCTTCTTAATCCTCTGTATATTCTCTGGAGAAGTTCTCTGTTAGCTTTGTCCATGTAAAAGCTCCTGTAATGTTCGGGTTTGGTTTTTTTCAGAATTCTCCAGAAGATTGAGGAAATGTTTGGATAGGGGAAACGGGTTATAATAATGCTGTTGCAGGTTTTTCCTGGAAAATCAATTCCTCTGCTGCATTTTGTTGTAAAAAGAACCGGGATTTTTCCTTTTTTAAAATCCATGACTCTTTTTCCCAGAGGGTCTTTTTCCTGTTCATTTATTAAATCAATTGATATTGGAAGATTGTTTATTAAAAATTTTTCTTTTTCTAATTGAGTTGGAAGGTCAGAAAAACCAGTTAAATGAACAAGAGCAGGGAGTTTTGCACAAGCAACTGCCTTAGATAAAGATAATAAATATTGTTCCCGGGTTATTTTCCCTGATTTAAAATTCTCATACCTGCAATTTATTTCATAACCGTTCCTGCATTTTATTAATTCTCCCTGATGCTGGGTTTCTGCTTCAATTATTTTAAAATTTTCCAGACCAAAAACATTTTTCAGAATATATTCAGAATGAATTGTTCCGCTCATCATGACAAGGATTTTATTTTTTTCTACTAATTCTCTTAATCTTTTTGCTAAATTTGGAGTAACTAAATGAATTATTAAATCTCTCTCTGTTTTTTCAATTGAAAAAAAAGTTTCATCGAAAAAATCTTCAAATATTCTTGCAACCTCGTCTAAATGAAAAAGATAATTAGATTCTTCTATTTCTATTGATTCAATTAAATTCAGATTCTCCAAAGTTGTTTTTAAAAGTTCCTCGATTAATGTTTTTTTTATATTAAATATTTCTGCAAATTCTTTGTCTAAGACACCTTGCGTTTTTTTAGTATATTTTATTTTTATTGCATTTACTAAATCTATTAATTCATCTATTGCTTCCTGAATCTTTATATTGTCTGTGAAAATACTGGTTAAAGAAAATAATAATCTATTTAGATTTATTTTTTCCTGGTTTGCGAAACTGTCTAAAAAATCGTCGCACTCGTCTATTATTTCAATTTCTGTGAAAGGTTTTCTATCCATTAAAGTTTCTAACTTATATTTCAAGCTGTTGAATATTAAAACATCGGCATCTGCATAAGCTTCATATTGGTCATAATAGCCGCAGCCTTTTTTTCTCTGATAAAATGTAAACTGTTTATTGTTTAATCCCTGATATTTTATTTTTCTCGAATTTTTAAATATCCTAATATCAAACTCGTCTGAAATAATCGGGCTCCAATATTCACAAATAGGAGCAATTGTCATTCTTTTGATTTCATGAACCGAATTAAAATTAAAAAATTTGACAAGAGGATTTTTTTTAATATAATTTTTGATCTCGTCGATGTTTTTTTCCTTGATTTCAATTTTGCATGGAAGAAAATTATTATCACAAGATTTATCTTTTTCTTTTTTTAATGGTTTTCCTGAAAAGATCTCTGTAAGGGTTGTGTTTGTTTCTCTTGGATATTTTTTAGTTTGCTCCCCAGGTGCTTGATTTTCTTCCAAATATTTGCATTTAAAATTTTTTCTTCCAACTATTGGAGAGATGGTTAATTTTCTTCCATTATGCAAAACATATTTTTTTTCTGAATAATCTTCTGTATATTGTTTTTGCAATGATTTAATTGGAACAACAATTGAGGCTTTTCCTAATATTCTTGCGAGATTTAATGCTATAGCAGATTTCCCTGTGCCGCACATTCCGTGAATAAAGATTATTTTATTTCCCTGATTAATTGCACTAATAACTTCTTCAACAATATCTGCCTGAGATTTCCCATTAGAAAAAACTAGCGGGTTTAATTCTTTTTTACCTTCATATAAACTCCAAGAATTAGAATCTGCCTGCTTATTGATTTCATTATCTTTAGATAGATTATTAATTTCATTATGTCCATTAAATAAATGGCAATAAGTTCTAAACTCACACCATTTGCATAACTTGCTTGGATTTGGAGAAAAATCTTTTGTTGATTCTATTTTATCAATTAATTGTATGATTTCTTGTTTTAATTTTTCAAGCTGTTCATCAGTTCTTTTTGAAATTCTTTTTTCATTAAAAGCTAAGAAATGCCAGATTAAATGAACATCTTTCACATTTTCAAATAAATCCCTGATTCCAATAGAATACAATGCTAATTGCCTGTCATTATCTAATTCTTGCTGTGATTTTAAAAATCCTCCTGTTTTATAATCATGGATTTCAAAAATATTGGATTCTTTATTATGAACAATCCGGTCTATATAGCCCTGGAGCTGATATTTTCCTTGTTTGTCCAAACTAGTAAATATTCTTTTTTCTGTTTCAATGGTGTTGTCTTTAAAAGGATGATTTGTTTGAAAATAGTTCACTAAAAACTTTACCCCTTGATTAAAGTAATGCTCTGGATTCAACTCTTGTTTAATTATTTTTATTTCTTTATTAAAATCTTTGTTCCAATCTGCAATATAATAGTGAATCACTTGGTCTAATTGAGGGATGATTTTTTGAGAAACTTGTTTATAGAGCCATTCTAAAGTCTTGTGAATCTTGTGTCCTAAAAATTCTTCTATTGTTTCTTCAAATTCTGGTTTGAGCTTATCAATATATTGAAATTTAAATTTAAGCTGGCATTGCTCAAAAGTTGATAATTTGGAATGAGAGTAAATCACCATTTTGAATATTTAATTTATAAGAAGAGGGATTAAAAGGATTTCTGTGATTTGCGGAAAAATCTAATTTAGTAAGTTTTTTAAAGATACGAAATATTTCGTTTATTATGTGGATTGTAAAATTTAGGGTTTTTGATGAAGATAATATTTATAGTACCAAAACTAGAAAATATAAGGTAAATATGTATTATTATCCTATAAATTACTATACAGAAAAAAATATCTATTATTTTACTGCGGTTGGTATATTAGAAGGAAGTGAAAAAGACAAAAAAGAGTTTTTTAACGCTTTAAGAAAAGAAACAAAAGCCCAAAAAAATAAAAGATTTGTTGTTAAATTAGAGATTAATAAAGATTTCTTTATTTGTATAACAGCTCAGACAAAAAGTATTGAGCTCAAAAGATTTGTCCATACTTATTATAATCCAAAATTTGTTCATATTAAGCCAGCGATAATTTACTCTAATGGATGGGAAGAAGCTGAAATTGCTTCTCCAGATAGAAAAGAAATAGAAATATTGATAAATATTGGAGAAAAAATGTATTCTTTAAAATTATTAAAATTAAGACAAGAAAAAATAGAGAATATAGGAATTTTGGCAGCTTTACCTAAATTAACAAATAAACAAAAACAAGCCTTAGAATTAGCAATTAAACATGAATATTATGAATATCCAAGAAAAATTAAATTAGAAGAATTAGCTAAAATAATGAAACTTTCTCTTTCTACATATCAGGCACATCTGAGAAAAGCTGAAGGAAAATTATTACCCTTTATTGCTAAAAGATGACAGTTTTCTAAAAACACGAAATATTTCGCTATAAATTTTATATAACTTTAGATTATCCTTAATTAATGGTAAATGAAAATTTTAAATATACTAAAAAAACTTCAAGAAAAGCTAAAGAATTTTTTTTGGGGTACATATTTCCAGCCGTACCTCTAATCGCAATGGAAACCTCTGCAGTACTTTTTCCTTTAATAGATTACCATAACCACCCTGAGAATTATTCTAATTTAATGCAACCCCAACCAGATCTTACTATCTTTTTTGGAATGTGTGCTATGGGTGTTTTAGGTTTTGCTTTAGGTGGGTTGCTGTATGTTAATGATAAATTCTCTGAATATAGAGAAAATTATCGTAAAACAAAAGATTCAGAAAGAGAATCAAGATCTTCTTTAGAAGATAAATTTAGAAAATAAGAACATTTATTATGCCTGATTTCTTGATTTAATTATGGTTTTGCAATACAAACTTAAAACTGAAAAGAGGTGGAAAGATTATCCTGGAAAAGCTAAACTAAAGCATCCTGTTAGCAAATGTGATTTTAGGTTATTGAGCTCAGATAAAAGCAAAGTTCTTGTTAAGAAAGCAGGTTATGCTAAAGTTATGAAAAGATTCAGGCAAATTGAGTTTTTCAAGCACAGGAAGGGGTGATTGCAAAAAATGCCAACAAAAAAACAAATTGCTGCTTTTAAAAAACAAGGACAATATCCTAGAAAAACTAAGAATTGGCTCAGATACAGGCAAAAAGAACCTAAGGAATTTTTAGAATTCAGAATCAAAAAACTATCTCCTACAAGACAATTAGTTGTTGGCAAATTGAAAAAAACTGGAAAATGGGTTGTTCAAAGCGTGATGAAAAAGAGAAATCTTAAAAAGACAGGATAATTATAAATATTAGACTCACTAATCAAATATAAATTAAAAATAATATAAATAAAAACTAAAAGAGGAAAATGATAACAAAAACTATTGGTATTTGTTTTATGATATTTGGGGTGATTTGGAGCATCTTTGACAGACATTTATGTAAATTTTTATGCAAGACTTGCAGTAACCAGCAACTTTCCCCTTGTTTTCTATTATTTCTTTTTGTTGGGATTATATTTATTATAGTGGGTTTTAGTTTAACTACAATACAACAGATTCTGCTTCCAAAAATCGGGTTAAAAAGTAAAGAGGAAGCAGTGATTAAGCCGTCTTAAAAAATGAATCTTTGTTACTTATAAATATATTATTAATTTACAAGAATATTATAATATATCATTAATATTACAAGAATCATAGTTCGTAAGATGGGATGATTAAATTTGAGAGTTGGGTGGCTTAAGCGAGAACTACTGATAATGAAGCGCTAATATTTATAAGATTTTAAAATAATATAAAAAAATGAAATTAATAAGTCCAGATTTTGAGTCTATGGGAAAGATCCCTGTTAAATTTACAGGAGATGGACAGGATATAAATCCATGTTTAGAGATAAGTGAAATTCCTAAAAATACAAAAACATTGACTTTAATCATAGATGATCCTGATGCTCCTGTCGGAATTTTTACTCATTGGCTGGTTTGGAATATTTCTCCTAATTTGACTGAAATAAGAGAAAACAGTGTTCCTGAAAATGCAGTTCAGGGCAGGAATGATTTTGGGGGAGTTGGTTACAAAGGGCCGATGCCCCCTTCTGGAAGCCATAGGTATTTTTTTAAGATTTTTGCACTTGATGTTGAATTAAATTTGCAAGAAGGAGCAGATAAAGAAGAACTTGAAAGGGCAATGCAAGAGCATATTATTGATAAAGCAGAGTTGGTTGGGTTGTATAGATAAAGAAAAATTTTAAATACCTGGTTTTGTTATTAATTTAATGAAAAAAGAGTTGAGAAAAAAATTAGATTTTTATTTAAAATGGGGAACAAGTGGGCTTAAAGTCTCTTTGCTGATTTTGGCAGTCCTTGTTGTTTTTTCAGTTTTGGGTTCATTGCAAATTTATCCTTCAAATAAACTGTTTTCAATGCTTTTAGCAGCTCCTAAAACAAGTGTGGATTTTTTAGCTATGTTTGGAGGAATTATTCTTTTTATTGCACTTCCTTTTACAATAGGTGTTAGGGTTGGAATGAGTTCAAAAAAATAAACAATTTGCCACTAATGTGGATATAAGATTAAAAAATTTTGCTATTACTCCTTTAAAATTAATTGTAACTACTTTTTAGATTTCTTGTATATAAACACATACTAAACTAAAAAATATATTTTATTATACAATTTTATATTTAAATCAGTTTTTTCTAACTTAACATGGTAAAGAGGTGAAAATGATAATTGAAATTTCATTTGGATTGATTGGGGGAATAAATTTTGGATTAGAGAGATCCTGGGATATGGTTAAAGATATTATGATAAAATATCCTCATGCTGTTTGGAGAAAAGTTGTAGATGTAAAAAGAGGGATAGGAAAGTATGTTGTGGAGATTGAAGATTAGAATATATTAATAAAAAATTAAAACCCCCTGCACTAAATTTTAAAGAGTGTAAGAAAGACAAGTTATTTAGTCAGAGGGTGCAAAAAGTTAATATTTCTTCTTGATGTTTTTTGAATGATGCAACTGGCCAGATAACCAGATATTTGAATTCTAAGATTCAGCCATCATATTGTTAAGATCTTTATTGCAGCATTAACAAAAAATATGAAATTTTCCTCCTTTTACTTTATGGATATTTTAAATAAAATTGATTTATAAACAGTCAGAAGTGAAAATAAATATATAAGATACGTATGAATCCTCTATATTTCTGTATATAAAAACTTAAATAACCCAAAAAAATCACAATTATATGTACTTGCAATTATATAATCTCATTGCACAAAATAAAGATTTATTTAGATTTTTTTATTCTATTTTAATAGTTTTTATTTGCTTAATTATTGTTCTTAAAACTAACAGGCTTTTTCAGATTAGTTCTCATCAAGGGATAAGATATTTTAGAAATGCTTTCTTTTTTTATGGGCTTGCTTTTATGATTAGATATTTTCTTGCAGTACCAACCTATTTTAGTTCAATGAAAATAGTGTTTGAATTTTTCATGATTATGGGGGGATTTTTTTTGTTCTATAGTCTTTTATGGAAAAGGTTTGAAATTTCTAAAGAAATTAGCTCGTTATTTAATTCCAAAATCTTTATTTTTTATGTTTTAGCGCTTATAATTGTAGTTTTAGATTATTTATGGCAGACATATGATTTTATGTTTTTTTCACAGATTGTTTTATTTGGTTTTGCCAGTATAATAAGTTATAAAAATTACAAAAAAGATGAAAAAAAGCATAAATTTCTTAAATTGTATTTTATAATAATGGTGTTGAATTTTATTGCATGGACCTTGAATTTTATTTTTGCTTCTTTTTTAGGCTGGCGTCTGAGATGGGTGGCAAATATTTATGTAATTAATGTTGTAGTTTTCTTAATATTTTTATATGGTGTAATTAAACTAACAAAAAAACCCGGGGTTTCTTAAAGATTAAGACTAAAATGGCAAGAAAAAGGGAGAGATTAGAGATAATCAAGGATATTCTTAGGTCAATTAGGGAAAATAGGAATATAAAACCAACGCGGCTACTATATGCTTCAAATCTTTCACCTCAAATGTTTAAAGAATATATAAATGAATTAATAACCAAAGATTTTATTAGATTAGATGTGAATAAAAAAGAAAAGAAAACTTTTTCTTTAACAAATAAGGGGAATGAATTTTTGGAGGAATATAGAGTTATTGAAAACTTTGTGGAGAATTTTGGATTATAATTCTGTTTGTTAGGCACTACAAATAGTTTCCTTAGGGATACTAAAATAGTTGGCTCTATTTTTAAGATTTTGGTTGTTACTTAAAAATAGTTTAATTATT
>JAUUWR010000118.1 GCA_030588935.1 bacterium
CTTTAGTTAAAAAGTCTACTGGAGTACTTTGATGAATTCTTATCGAAAATGTGGGTTGAACTGTCTGGATGTGAGAATATGCATCAAGTATAATATATGACAAATCATTGGTAGCATCATTTCCTGCTCGATTTAGACCCCCAATAGTTACATTTTCAGTAATTGGAGGGCCTTCTCCGGCATTAATTGCTAAATAAAAGACATAATTCCATAAAGTTGTTAATTTTAGAAAAAAACATTCAATCAAAAATTGAACCTCTTCCTTTGTAATAATTCCTTTTTTTATGTCATTTACATAAAATGGGTTGAGAAGATGATCAAGGCGCCCAATACTGACAGCATATCCTCCATCCTCTAGTCCACATATAAGATGATTGAAATATACTAGTTGAAGGGCTTCTTTAAAATTCTTCGGTGCATTTTCAGAAATATTAGAACAAATTTCTGAAATTTCTAACAGCTCCTCCTTACGTTTAAGATTAGGCTCTGTTTCTGAAATCTTCATTGCTAAAGAGAAAAATCTTTTAATAAAAAATCTAGCTGCATTACATACAATTATGAGAGATTCCAAAAAGTTACTTTTTTGAACATCCTTGGAAAATTCTATCATCTTGCTTTTTGCTTTTTCAATCAAACTATTTAATCCAAATTTTAAAATATTTTCATGCCCTGGGAAAAAATGACCAATTCCATTAGTTAATTCGGTTTCAACAAGAAATACTAATGTATCCATGATTTGTTTCACTTTTGGTTCTAAGTTTTTTATAAATTGCTCTTTTAAAGTATATTCCTCGTTTTTCCAATAAGGAATAATTCTCTCTTTCAAAACTCTTTTGTCTTCGTCAGTTATAAAGGATTTCTGGGCAGGACGTTTGTCATAAGTATCTACATCCTGTTCTATAAAGTCAACTCTAATTTCAGGATATAATGGGGTCCCAACAAATTTACTACACCGATTTCCTACAATAAATTCATCTTCCCAGATTTTAATCGACATGTTTGATAATATGTGGCTTAGAGCTTTTGCAAAACGAATAACTGGAGGTTCTTCTTTTGTATTATTATACGAATCAGTTATTAGTTTGGCTCTTTCAATACAAATTTCGTGTGGGTGCATAACTACTTTATCTTTCATTTTTAATATTCTTTCTTTATAATATGAAGGAGGAGGTTGTTCTAATTGCATTTAAATCCCCAAATATTTTCACTTATTCAGTATAATTAAAAATATAATTACTTTATTTTATAAACGTTTTTATAATACTTTTTTACATAAATTCTGAAATTTAAAAACTTTAAATAAATTTCATTAAATGATTCTTAGATTCAGAAAAAAATAGAAGATCCTTTTTTTTTTTATCCTTAAATCTTTTAATAGCTACATCTAAATATTCTTTATTCGAGTCAATTCCAATAAATTTTCGATTTAAAATATTACAAACAATTCCAGTAGTACCAGAACCAACAAAAGGATCTAATACCCAATCATCCTTATTCGAAGAAGATGATATTATTCTATTTAATAATTCCATTGGTTTTTGTGTTGGATGTTTGCCAAATTCTTTCTCATCCTTAGGCATTAAAGGGATTGACCAGACACTTCTCATTTGCTTATCCTTATTCTTCAATTTATCTTTAGGGTTATTCCAAGTCTTCATTTTCTCATAGTTAAATGTATGGATTGAGTTTTTAGATTTGCGAGCCCATACTATTATTTCATGGCTATGGGTAAAGTATTTACATGATAAATTAGGTGGAGCATTCGGTTTATACATCACGATATCATTAATTATATCATAACCATTTTTCGTTAATAGATAACCCACTTTGTAGATAATATGCAAAGTTCCAGAAACCCATATACTACCATTTTTATTTAAAACTCTTTTACAAGCTTTTAACCAAGAATCAGTAAAATTAATATCTTCATCGAAACCTTTTGATTTATCCCATTTCCCTTTATTAACTGAAACCATCTTTCCTGATTTACAGGTTATGCCATCATTTGATAAGAAATAAGGTGGATCAGCAAAAATTAAATCAAATTTTCTATCTTCAAATTGTTTAAGTATATCTAAAATGTCTCCTTGATACAAAGTAAAATCTTTCTCGTCAAAATAAGGTTTTATCATATCTAGATAAATATCTCTTAGGAACTATAAAAATTCAATCAAACTAATTAAGAAAATATAATATCTTTTAATTATTAACTTTAAAGTTTTATATTAACAAACACTTAATATTCATGTAAGAAAATCGTTAATTTATTCAAATTACGTTAGAGATTTAGACATGATAAATAAACAAAGGTTTGAAGAGCTATTTAACCAACACGTTGTTAAAGATATTACTGAAGAACAAATTGATATAGTTCTTTCAGGTCAATATGGTAAAGCATTAGAATTATTAAGATATGCTGAATCGACTGGGTTGTTTCCGGCTCTTGTGGGTCCACCCGGTGTTGGAAAAACAATTTTATGTCGATATTTTGCCAGTTTAAGAGCAAAAGAAAAGAAAAATAAGAGTTTTCAATGGCTTACTATGGATGAAAGTATCAAA
>JAUUWR010000070.1 GCA_030588935.1 bacterium
GAGCCTGAGCCTGAAGAAGAGCCAGAAGAAGAGCCTGAATCTGAACCCGAAACTGAAGAAGCACCCACAACAGGCGAGGTTATTTTTGGATTTTTTAGAACATTATTATCAAAAGCGAGAATTACAGGAGCTGTTGTTGATGAAGGAGACGAAGTTGAATGTTCCTCTCTTGCAATAAGTATGTGGTGTCCTGATGAAACAACTCTCTGTCCTATGAAAACAGACGAACAAGGATGTTCAGTTTGGGATTGTGATTCTTGTGAACCTGAACCACCCCCTGAAAAGGAAATATGTTGTAAAATAACAATACAAGAACCATGTCCACTATGCCCTGGCTGTTACTGTCCTCCTCCAGAAGTAAGTTACAAGCAGATGTTAGAAACAGAATGTATTTCAGCTGGTGGATCAGAAGGATCATATGAGATAGTAACTGATAAGTATTGTGAAGAACCTCCTCCTCCAGAAGAATGCACTCCAGGAGATGAAAGAACAATAACTTGTAAATCAGGAGAACAAATAATAGACAAAATATGTGTTGATGGAGTATGGGAAGCAACTGGTGAGATATGTAAAGGGGAAGAGCCCCCAGAAGGATGTAGTTCTGGTGAGAAGAAAACAAAACCTTGTAAAGAAAAACAAATAGTTGTTGCCATATGCGTTGATGGAATGTGGGAAGATACTGGTGAAAGATGTGAAGAGTGGGAAGATGAAGACAGAAAAAGAAGAGCACAAGAATGTAAAGAATGGAGTAAAGAGGAATGTGAGAGAAGATATGTTCAACCTTGTTTACGTCCTTGTGTTTTTAAGAAAGGTGGAGGAGAAGGAAATCTAGAAGATTGTAAGAAAACTTGTAAAGAAGAGCATAAAAATGAGATACAAGAATGTATAAATAGATGTTCTGGAATTTGTGAGCAGGGAGAATGGTGTGAAATTGAATGGCCCCGAGAAGAGCGCAAAGAAGAAAAAGGAGTTTTCCAAACAGGAGGAAACTGCAGAACTTCCCAGGGAAGAACAGATGGATTTATCTGGTTCAACGGCTGGGGAGATCCCTTTGACAGAATCCAACCCTTAAAACACAAATATTATAAAAAAGAAGGGGATTGGTGCAAGCATGATTTAGAAAACCTAATAAAACAAAGAATAGAATTTGAAAAAGGATTTAACCAGGAATTTGCAGTATGGTTTTTTGAAAAATATTTAGCTAATTCTGCAGAAGATTGGGAACAAGCAACATCTGGAATTTTTGAACTTTACTGGAGTAATGTTAATAATCAGAGAGAAATAGCTCATAGAATGACATGCCTTGGAAAAAATGATATTAATGAAATAATGGATTATAATTTAATTAATATAAATTATGATACTGACTACGGAAGTTTAGAATACTGGGAAGAAGTAAAAAAAGTATCAATACCTGGGATAGATATAAAAGTTACAATTATCTCACCTTATATGAAAATTTGGGTTTTTCCTCCTAAAGAATTTGTGATATATGAAGCAAAGCAGGCAATGATAAATCATGAATTCCCTGGTTCGCCAGAAGAAAAAATGGAAAGAAAAAATCAAGAAGGCCCTACTGAAGAAGAAAAAAGAATGATCAGGCAGAATAAAAAATTTATGAATAAAATAAGAGAAATCACTGAAAAATATGGAGGCAGTTTAGATGCATCTGTTCAACTTGTTGATTATGAAACAAATGATGTGGTATTTAATTTATTTGGAAAAGTTAATGAATATGATATCATAGTAATAGAACCAATGCTGCCAGAAGAAAATCCTGCAGAAGATGTAAAAATAGAAGTTGATTTTGCATTAGTTTATGAAATGATTTATGATACAGTAAAGGATATGGAAGGAGAAAGAATTGAATCTCCTCCATGGGACAGAAGAATGAGGCCAATGCAGAAACTAAAACAAATTAAAGAAGGCATTAAAGCATTTTTCAAAATTAGAAAAATAATTAATTCTGCAAAATATACTCCGCCAGAAGCTAAAGAGGATATTGAAAAATTGTTTAAGGAATTTCTCTGGATGATGATAAAATCAAAGGGGCTTAAAGGAGGAGGACCTCCAAGTGAAGAAGAAATTGAAGAAATAAAAGAAGCTGAAGAAAAAGGAGTTTGGGAAGCCAAAGAAGTCATAACTGGCGAGGTTATTCTTGGGTGATTTTTCTAATATTATTTTATAATATCTAAATGTTTAAATACAAAAGAATTCGACAACCAGTATGAAAAGACTTATAGCTATAGGTAGATTAGGAAGAGATCATGAATGGGTTTGTGGATATTTATCTGCTTTAAATGATGAGAATATAATTTCTGATTTTCATTGTTATACACATCCTTTAAATGAAGCGCAAAAAAAAGAATTAAAAGAAAAAGCAAACCATGATGGAATAGTGGCAATGTTTTTAGCTAAGAATTATTCCTTCAAAAGAGGAGAGAAAGTTGAAACCTTATTCCCTTCTGATGAAACGATTCTTTATTCTATAGATCTCCAGCCTTCCAACCAAATAGAGACTAAAGAAAGCTTAGAGAAATTTATGGGTTGGCCAGAGAAAGGATGTGTTACAAGAGATTGGTATTTAGACCATAGGTGGATTGAATAACACCTAATTTATTCTATGTTATTAATATCAATAGCTTTACAAAAATATAAGTTCGAGAGATGAGAAGATTGAAATGCAAGAGATGAACATATAAGCGCTAAATAAATCACCACCTAATTATCCAATCTAAGATTCCAGTATAAAATAATATGGATAAAAAAATAAAAATATAAAAACCCTTTTTTCTTATAATAATCATGAAAAAACAAAAAAGAGATGAAAAAATAAAACAATACTTCAAAATGATGGTTTTTGGCTTTATTCTAGTATTTCAAAATATTGTTTTTGCCGGATTAAATATTATCGCTCCAAGTGAGTATTATTGGGATTGGTCATATAACACTTCAGGCATGATAGCAGTTATTGGGTCAACAATTACAATAATTGGTCTTATTTTCCTCCATAAAGAAATTAAAAAGAGGAATAGTTAATTCTAAAAACTAAAATCAAAAGAAGAAAAGATGCTAATAACTATAGCATCAATGGTAAATGTCTTCGCGAATTATAGTTATTATAATGACGACAACTATATAAACTTTTATAAAAAGCTTAAGCACAAAAGAACACAAGCAAACTCATCAACCAAGCTTAATATTTATAAGAATTCCAGTAAATAACATAAAAACCCTTTTCCCACCACACAAATTATTAAAAACAAACAAAATATTAAATTTCTATGCCAAAAGAACGAGCCGAATTGTTATTATATCAAGGACATTGCCATTCAGATGGATGTCCTGAGTGTCAATTTGGTTGGGGGGAGACTCATCCATTCAATGAAGAAATAAAAGATTTTAGAGAAACTTTTAATCGTGCTATGAAAACTGTGCAAAAATACTTTTCTTATGATTGGGGTACTATAATTGATGATTTAGAAGGAATAGTTAAAACAGAAAAAGAAGCTAGTGAACTAATTAGTTTTGCTGAACAAAACATTGAAGGAGCAGAAGGAATCATTCAATTAATACAGTGTTATCATGGAAGGATACTATTTAAGAGAAAAATCATATTTCCAAAATGGAAATATGGACAAGAAAAAGATTTAATTAAGAAGTTAAAAGATTCTGGATTAAAGAGCATCTCAAAAACTTCAGATTTTATTCTAGAGCATAATCTAAAAACTTATTGTTGAGACTTTGTGCAAAGTTTTAGAATATAAAAACTTAAATATTCCTTGTTCTAAAACAATAAATGAAACAACAAGACAAAATAATCATAGCAATTATTTTAGCAGGATTGATAATTTCAATATCTATATTCTTAGTATTCAACTCAATTTTAACAGGAAGAATTATTAATGAAGTAGACAAACCAGTTCTCACTATAATCCCAGAACCAGAATATGCAACAATAACCAGAGTAATTGACGGCGATACTCTAGAAATTGATACAGGAGAACGAGTCAGATTAGTCTGCATAGATGCTCCTGAAAGAGGAGAAAAAGGATATAGTGAAGCAAAAGAATTTTTAGAAGATTTGGTTTTAAACAAAGAGGTAAAACTTCAGAGAGATATTACTGACAAAGATAAATATGACAGGCTTTTAAGATATATTTACACAAAAGAGGGAACTTTTGTAGATGAATTAATGGTTCTTGAAGGTCACGCACAAGCTTATGTTTATGAGCCAGACACAAGATTATGCCCGCAAATAATCGAAGCTGAAAACATTGCTAAAAAAAAAGACAAAGGAATCTGGCCATATAAAACTGGCGACCCTTGCCTTGATTTAGGCTGTCCAAAAGGAACAATCTATGTCGGAAGCATAAACTCAGATAAATATCATGATTGTGATTGCAGACATGCAAAAAACATCGCAGAAAAAAATCTAAATTGCTTTATCTCCAGAGATGATGCTAAGAGGCAGGATTATGTTGGGTGTAAGAAGTGTCGGGGGTGATGGGTGGTTTTCTATAGTTCTTGAGTGCAATAATTGTTAAAAATATGTTTTTATTCTGAATATATTAATGGTAGATCTGCATAAGATAACAGGAATAATGGGGCAGGCTGTAGATGCATTATATGACTGTTATGGACAAAGATTAGAGAGAATAGAACAAGCTAATATTTCTGATTTAAAAAGGTTAAAAGGTGTTGGCGATCTTAGTGCAAAGTGTACTTATGCTTTTTTTCATGAACCTGCTTATGAAATTTGGTACAATCAAAATATAAGAGAACCATATAATAAAAAAAGTGATTTTGAAGTTATAAAAAAAACCTTAGGAAAAAGGATAGGTGAAATACTAGAAAATAATTTCAGGAGGACAGCAGAACCTATAGGAATGATAAAGGGATTAAGTATAGAAGAATTAAAAGAACTTTGGACAACTATAAGACAGGATACACTATTTAAGAGGGGAAGAGATGTGAAAATAAAAATAAGCCCGAGAGAAGCTGAAAAAATTCATGCTTACTTCCATTCTACAGGCTATGAATTTCACTCAAGAGCAAAAGAAGGAATAACAAGGCAAAAAAAGATAC
>JAUUWR010000086.1 GCA_030588935.1 bacterium
AAAATATTATTTGCATTTGAAGAAGTTATTGATAATATAGTAGATGGTTGGATTAGAATTACTGGAGGATTAAATGTTACTGGTGATGCTTTAATTAGTGGGGATATAGGAATTGGAACAACAAGTCCTGATACGAAACTACAAGTCGTAGGAGACACAAAACTAGGAGAAGATACAATAAACTATGCAGAATTTAATACAAACGGAACTTTAACTATGCATGGAAATGCAAGAGTTAAAAAATATATTCAAATAGGAGCAGCTGCATCAAAAGCACCTGGTTTAGTACCAGCAGAATTTGTAGCTCATGGTTTAGATGGAGCATGGGCTTTCGATGATAACAAAGACGAAGAAATTTCTTTTAATTTCGCATTCCCATCTGATGTGGATAGAACAGAAATAATAGAACTAAGGATAGGATGGAGTCAAGTTTCAAGTTCTGGAGATGTTGAATGGGAAGTAGAATATAATCACATAGGATTAGGAGAAGACACATCTAGTATAACACCAGAAGGAACAGTAACGCAAACACAAACAGTATCTAATGCAACTAATGGATATGCAATAACATCATTTAATTTAACAATTCCTGATTCAACAGCCAGAATAACAGAAATCAAATTAACAAGACTCGGAACTAGTATAAATGATACAGCTTCTGGAGATGCTCATTTTCTAGGAGCAGTACTTGAATATACTTCAAACGTATTAGGGAGACAATTATGAATAAAAAAATATTAACAACTATTATCTTAGGAATCTTTTTATTTAGCTTAGCATCAGCAGAATCAATTGGAACATTCAAAGTAAATGAGCCAATGCAAATAACTAATTATTTTCAAGATGGAACTTGTAGTTATATGAACTTAGTAAATTTAGAACTACCAAACAATACAATAATAAATATTAATACTGCAATGACAAATAATAATCAAGCATTTAATTTTTCTTATACTCCAACAGAATTAGGAATTTATACATTCAAGACATGCGGAAACCCAGGAGGGAATATAATTTGTAATAGTGATACATTTGAATCAACATCAACTGGTACAAGAGGCTCTATGTTCTTTTTAATATTATTAACAAGCATAGCAATGATATTTTTTATAGCTTCATTATTTGTACCAGAAGAATTCTTCGTTTATATTTCAGGAGTATCATTCTTAATAGGAGGAATATACCTAATGACTAACGGAATAGATGTTTTAAATGATACCAACACAAGATACTTAGCATTTATTTATTTAGGCGTAGGATTATTATTCACATTAGGAGCATACATATACAATTTATACTCAAATGATTCAGAGGAAGAATATTAAATAGGAAACAAAGGAGGAAAAAATGAAATACCCAGACGAAATATATGAAGACGAAGAGGACTCTTTAGAAGAGAGTATTGAATTAGGAAATGAAGCTCAAGAAGATTATGCTGAAGATAATTCTCCAACATATGCAAAATCAGATGATTTATATTCTTTATTTTGGAAAACAATAAATATTAAAGATTCAAGTAAGGTTGGAAATCTTGATATTAAAGAATTAGGAATGTTAAATATTTCTGTTAGAGATTGCCAACATATAGCAAACACAGCAAAAATATTAGGAGAAGATAAATTCGCAGAGTGGATTATGGAACAATCCCAAATAATTTTAAGAACATCAGCATCTAAGAAGGGATGGCTAACAGAATTATTCGTAACAGCTAAAAGATTCGCTTCAAAAGAGAAGAGGTTAGGAATAACACCAAGTCCTCAACAGCAAAAACCTAAAAGTTTCTGGGAAAAAATTAAAAAATGACACAAAAAACAAATAGCGGGATAATTGAAAGATTAGAAGATAAGCTAGATTCTTTATTAGTTGAAAGTTCAAAAGATAAAATAACTAAAGCTAATAGATGGAAACCCAAGAAGTTAATTATGCTAGATAAGAAACTTAAAAAGAAGCCAGAATATATCCTAGTACAATATCTAAGAAACAATGGAAGCATGGATTTTCAACTATGTAAAATTATTTCAGGAGATATTGTTGTTATAGAAAACAAAGGACATAGGCTTAATCCTAGAATGACATGGAGACATAAAAAATATTTATGGTATATAATTGGAGAGTGGGACAAGGAACCAATAGGACCAAGATATTTTCAAAGAATCAAGAAGATGCAAAGAGGAACAGAGAGCCATCCAATATTAATGAAAATGGTTTTAGGTGCAGTAGAAAAGAAAGAAAGCATCAAAAACAAAAAACAAATTGGTTGGGTCATAGGGATTGCGGCAGTTGGTTTACTTGTATGGATAATGTTCGGAGGAAATTAAGATGAAACTAAAAGTTGTGATTAAATCAGAAAATCATAAAAAAGGAAACAATGCAATATATGCAAATGAAATTAATGGAAGTAATTTCAAAGAAGTAGCATTAGTTCTAAAAGATTTAAGTAATTTTAATTTACCAATAGAAAAAGCCATAAAGGAATTTAATTTATCCAAGTCAGATTGGGACGCAGCATTAGGATTCTAAATAATTATTTTTTTTATTTTTTTATTTTTTTAGAAACCTCAATCTTTAAATAGTAAAGATTACTAGTAAAATCACGGAGTGGAACAAAAGTTCATAGATGAAATTAACTAGAAAAACATTTTACAATAAAGCAAACGGTCAATGTATGATAACTATACCGAAGAAAGCAGTTTTGCTTCTTAAAAACAAAGACAATTCTCCTCCAAAAAAGATTTCTTTCGAGATATTAACAAAGAAAGAAATATCTGAACTTAAAAAAATATAATGGTAACAATCTCTCAAGCTCGTTCTCAAATAACTCAAGCAGAAACTCAATTAAAGGCTCAAAGAGCCAAAGCCGAAACAGCTAGACAAAAATCTGCACAACAACTAAGACAACTTCAAACAGCTCAACAAAAACTCCCTTCTACTACTTCTCAAAGAGCATTAAGACAAACAATGGGAGGATTAATGGGGCAATTAAAAAGAAAAGCAATTACTAAAGTAAGAGAAAAAATACTAGGTCAAAAAGGACAAGTAGAAAAATACAAAAAAGGAATTAAAGAATACGAATCAGAATTAACAAAATATGAATTAGAAAAACTAGACCCAATTAGAAGGCAAGTTGCAGAAGCTGAAGCATACGACGCAGCAGTCAAAACAATTGAAAGAGCAGCAGATAAAGGAAAAGTTTGGGCTATTGCAACATACGGAGAAGGATTAGAACGAAAACTAGCTAAAAAGTATATAAAAAAACAAAGCATTGCAAGAGAAGAATTAAGAACACAAGTCTCAAAATTTGAAGCAGCACATCCAGGGGAAGAATTAGTAGTTGATTGGAAACAACTAAGAGTTAAAGGAATTCAGTCTGGAGAATTAGGTCAAACAATCTCCCTAAAAGAATACAATAAAAAAGTAAAACAATTCAAACCAGAAAAAATACAAATAGAAGAATTCAAAGAAGAAATAATTCAACCAACTATATTACCAGGAATAACAGAAAAACAATTAGTTAAGCCAACATTCTTTCAAAAGATAAAGGGAGCTATTACTGGTAGCATGATTCCTACTGTGTCAGCACTACAGAGTGACAGCAGAGATTTAAAAAGAATAGATACTACTAAAGTAGATGACATTAGCATATCAGATAGGGATTTGGATAGGATACCTAGTAGGATTAGTAAAGTACAACCTATTAGAGATAGGATTAGTTCTTTTATTTCTGATTTGTCTAAGGGTACTAAGAAAGGCGACCAAAAAGCAAGAGTCTTCTCAACAACAGGATTAGTTACAGCCTACGACCCATCAGACTATAAAACAACATATACACCTCCAAAACAAACATTTCTAAAAAAAGTTACTTCTATACCACAAATAGCGTTAGCATCAGCAAGAGAATTTTCAGGAAGACAAGCAGCATTAGTAAGCACAGAAGCTTTAATGAATTGGTTCAGTTGGAGCAATTGAAGGAAAAGATAT
>JAUUWR010000037.1 GCA_030588935.1 bacterium
AGACTTTCTTATTCTATAACTTACAAATACATAAAGAAATGGTTTATCCATTTTTGTCTATACGTAAACTACCTCTATTGTTTGAATACTCTAACACATTTTCTAAATTAACTATTGTATCTGGATTATTTGAAATAAAATCTTCTCTTAAATTGTGGTAAAGCATACAGTATTCATCGAAATTTGCTGCACTCGTTGCTGATTGACTAACCTGGGCATAATATAGCCCTCCTAACAATAGAATCACTACCATAACTAATGTATTCCTATCTTTTAACCAATTGTATTTAGATTCAATTATTTGCCCATTCTTATCTACCTTATAATCAAAACCTTTTCTTCTCTCTATTTTTGTTATTATTTTATTCATATTCTATTGTATTGAATAATGTTGGTTCGTCTGTTCCAGCATCTCTATTTTCTCTCCAGTTTTTTATTTTATCTGATAAAGAATCTACTCCTTTTTTTACTAAGGGAATTCTATAGAATATAAATACAATGAATCCAAATACTAATATTGGCATAATGAAATTTAATATATCATCAAATGCTGTCATTTTAAATTTCCCTTCATACTATAATGTTTTTGAATTATTTCTTTTGGTTTATCTAGTTTTTGTATTTTTTCAATTTTCATATCTTCTCTTGATAACTTGAATATTTTTTTATTCTCAAAATCACAAAGAGGACAGAAATATATAACTTCTTTTCTTAAATTTATTATAAGTCCTTTTAAAGATACTTGTTTTTCCATTTTTCCATCTTTGCATTTTGGACATATCATTTTAAAATCTCCCTCTTAATTAATTTAGCACCTTTCTTTTTACAGTCACGTATTACAAAACTAGTCAGCTCTTCTTCTGTCTTACACATATTATATTCTTCAAGTTCTTCTTTTGATGGATTCCCTCCCATCTTTAACGCTTTGTCTGAAGGTGTTGGATAAAGCATATTCAAACCAGATAATTTATCATTCCAAAATATATCACGCCCACTAATACGAATCATAAAAAGCTGCCTTCCTCCTACTATAAATACTAAATTTGTTGTCATTTTTTTTGTTTGTAAAGGATGCTTTCAATCCTTTTGCTTTTGTTTAAATAAATAATAATAAAAATAAATAAGTTCTTAATTGTATACTGAATTAACGAATTGCTGTGTGATAAAATATTGATAACCAAATAACAAAATCTTTACAATTAATCCATAAAAGATACTTCCATTAATTTCTGATGGTAATAATACCAACAAAAAAGCTGGGAATATTAATTGTAAAAATGTTAGATTTGCTCTCTTTGTCTCTTTATCAACTTGTTCTTTTTTTTCTACCATTTTATACACTTCTAATTCTATACAATGAAGCTTCGACTATTTGAAGTCTTTGATTTAATTCACTAACTACTTGTCCAATTTCCTGGATAGCTTGAATTAATTCTTGAACTGTTGGCTGCTTATCTTTTGTTTCCTTTGATTCCTTTACGTTCTTTTCTTTAGGAACTTCTTTTTGTTTTTCACCAGTCTCAAGTTCTTCTAATTCATCATCATCTAATTCATCATACTTTTCTTCTTTTTCCATTTTAACCTCCCTTATATTTAATTTAAGTAGATAATCAATAAATTCACTTGGATAGTTTTTTTTAATAAATTTTTCTTTTATTTGACTATTTGAATAACCAAGTTTTTTTAATTCTAAAATTAATCCTGTTAAAACTATTTCCTTATTTTCTTTTAATCTTTCATTCTTTGTTTTTTTTCTTTCTTTAACTTTTTTTTCTTTTTTATTTCTCTTTAAATTGAATTTGAATTTTGCTTTTTTCTTTTCCTTAATTACCATTGGTTCTTTTCTGTTTGATTTAATTTCTTTTTTCTTTTTCATCTTGATTTGTTAGGACGCTTTCAATCCATTTGTTTTTAAATTTAAAAAATAATAAAAATAATAAAAATAATAAAAATAAAATATATTTACCTACTTCTTATTAAGTTTTTTCTCTTGTTTCTGAATTACTTTTTCTGAAAGTTCATCTTCAACAACATCTGATAAGCCTGTTGTTTTCAGTTTTTCTTTCTTTGATTTATCCATAAAAGTTTTATACTCTTCTTCTAAATCTAATCCATCATCTTTTGCAAATTTTCTTACAGTAGCCGATACATACATATCTACTAATTGCTCTCTATATCTTTTAGTCTTTGATGGGCTAAGTATTGAAATTGCTCCAAGAACTATCGCCAATAAAAAGATTATTGCCCCAATTGATGTCATCATTTGTGGTGCAATCATAGATGCACTATCATAAGAATACAATATCCTTCCTGTTAATCCGCTTAAATCTGCATTTACTAAATTATCTAACATTTTTTCACCTCCTGTTTCAGTTCTATACTGTCAATCATTTCACTCAATTCTTCTTTTAATACTTTTGCATTATCCATTTTCATTTTAAGTTTATAATCAAATGGGTAACATCCTGTTTCTAATTTGTAATTATGATATGTTTGATACATTGTGCTTAACATAGAAAATTGGAAACTTAATAATCCTAATTCTGATGCACATATTAAAAATTTAAACCAAAAAGTATTTGCTATTCCACTTGCTATCATAAATATTGCAATACCCAAAGAACCTAACATCATTATAGTAATTCCTACTAAAGAAGATTCCATTTGTGTTCTCTCACTAGGAGCTTTTAACATTTTAACTGCCCATTCTGGATAAATATAATCTCCCATTAATCTCCTCCTCCATCCGTATATCCATCTTGAATTATTTCTGCTAATAGAAAGCCTCCAGCTACCCAAGCAAATAAACCAATTCCAACACTTACTTTCAAACTATCAAATATATTACTTGTTATTATAAACGCTGTTATTCCTGCAGCACATGACCCGATAACACTAAATCCTTTATCAAGCATATCATTAGCTACCGATTTTCTAAAAATTAAAGCACCTAATACAAATGCAGCTGCGATTGCTAAATCTACTCCCCCAATTATTCCATTCTTTCCAAATATATCTCTCATCGTTGTTCCTCTTTTTCTTTTCTTAATTCGAGTAAACATTTAGGACAATGGATAATTTTCTTTTCTTCATTATCTGCTCCATAGACTAATCCACATCTATTGCAAATATAAATAAATTTATAGAAACTTAAAAGTTTTCCTACTTGTTCTTTTTGGGTATTGTTTAGAAGTCTTATCTCCATCTTTCCTTATTATACTTTAGTATAATACCTATTTAAACCTTCGTATTAACTATGTAATAGTTAAAAAATAAAAAATAAAAAAATAAAAAAGTGCTTACTTAATCTTCTTTTCGATTTAGTAATAAGTAAGCTGCTGCAATAATGATTATTAATACAGCTAATGCGTAGATTCCAACATTAGTTCCTAAGATAGTCCTACCCCAAGATGAATTCATATAACTATCTCCACAATATGAATAATCTACTAGAACATTCCCTAGATTAGTCGAATTTGTTTCATCTGTATTTAACATTTGAACAATTCCAGAACTTGCGAATAGATGGTAATCTGTATCTAAAGTCAATAATGTTCCTGTTGCATTTGAAACTACCACATCTGATAATGGACAATCCTCTATCCTCCAACTTGTTGGATAATTTGTAACTGTGATATTACAATCATGATTTGATTCATTTACTAATCCAGAAGCATAACACAAAGTAGCTAAATTTGTTGTTTCATCTGCTACATTTTCCTTTGATGTTACTGTAGTTGTTTGGTCTGCTATAGAAGTCAAAAAGGCAATAGCTAAGATTAAAACTACAAAAGCAGTTATTATTACTTTCATTGAGCTTGTTTTTTCCATGATTTTTTTTACCTCCTTTTATTTTGTTTAAGTTTAATTCCAAAAACTTGATGGAAGACCATAAATTTTTTTCTGTCTTCCTGCTAATCCCCCTTCTGTTCCAACAACTCCTCTTCTAAAACGCCAGACTCTAGTAGACTTATCTACGACTGCTCCTTCATGTAATTGTTCTGCCTGTCTTTGTTGATTTGGATATTGAGTTTGGTGTCCTTGTATTTGTTGTGATTGTGTTTGAACATTCCTTTGATATTGTTCTATTAGTCTCTGCTGTCTTTGTTGTGCTTGGATTTGAGCTATTTGCTCTGGAGATATTCCTCTTTTTGCGTATTCAACTATTTGTCTTTCTTTTGCATCTTCAACTCTTCTTGCTTGGATGTTTTTGAATTGTCTCATGTGTGCGTAATAAACTTGAGCTGGTACTGGCTTTCCTGAAAGTGGAGAGGTGTGGACATAAACTTTTTTTGGGCGACCTGCGGTTGCTTGTTTTGGAACATCATGGGCTCTTGAGAATCCCATGAGTGTTTGAGATAATTTTGTTTTGTAGCCATATGCTCCAGTTACTTTTTTAAATATTGAACCTGCCTTCTTTCTTGCTTTTAGTATATCTTTTCTTGCTTTTTCTTTTACTTGAATACTTTTTGTTTCTGCTTTTAGTGTTTTTTCTCTTTGTTTTTGCAAAGCCTTACCTGCCTTTAGTCTTCTTGTTCTTGATACTTCTGCTTTTAATGATTTTGCCATTTTATATTTTTATTGCTCTCCGTGCTTTTCTTATTCTTTCCAATGTATCTCTATCCTTTTCCCAACGATGTTTTGAAGTTGGGTCTCTTAGTACTTTTTTAATTTTTTTTATCTGATAACCTTCTTTTGCAAATCTTACTCCAAATAAATTATAAGAACTTGGTTTTTTTGTTGTGCCTGTATAATCTGCAATTGTTTCTCCTGTTATTGTATCTTTAACTTTGAATGTCCCTCTGTGTTTTGCTTCTTTAACTTGAAATCGTTTATTGTTAAATTTTTTATTTAATGCTCTTACTGTTTCTGTTGCGTGAAATTTTGGTTTTTTTGTTAGGATGTCTATATCTTTTGTTTTCTTTTTTAATGGTGTTGGTAAAAAATAATTAACTGATTGAGCTCCGTATATTACTTGTTTATGTTTTGCAACTAAGTTTAGAACTGTTCCTCTGACTTTTTGTTTATCTAATTTTTTCATCTTATTATTTAAATGTTTCTTTACTATTAAAATGTTGAGTTATCTCATTATGTTTATATAATTTATTACTCCTGATATTGCATACCATAAAGACCATAGTAATAAAGGCACGGCTGCCAAAGCTCCAACGAATCCAATTGCTGCTACTGCGAAATATGTTGTTATAATTACTATAATTGAACTCATTGAAAGTCTTCCCATTATTCCTGTAATTAATAAGATTAATCCCCATAGGAATAAAGACAATACGATGCTCCCCGCTAAATATTCTACCATGAGTACAAACAAATCCATTGAACCTGTTAATCCCATTTCTCTTTCAACCCCTTATTTATTTTATTTTCCATTTTATTTATCCTGTACTCTCTGGCGACCAGATTTGTGACCAACATGCCCACAATCCGTATAAGATTATTGGACCCATAATTAATCCAGCTATCAGCATTCCTCCTGTTGTCACTCCTTGATTTACTAATTGATAACAAGTAAAACTATTTGTACATTCTTCTAATGGGATTATCTTACTTCCTAGGAATTGCCATAGGCTAATTAATGGGGCTTCTACCCATGATGTTAATACTGTAAACATTCCAAGTCTTAATAACCAATCTTGTTTAATTACTACTGAACCAATAATAATTGCTGAAACTCCTACTCCTGTTGCCAGTCCCAACCCAGAAGTTAATGCATCCATGAGGAAAGCTCCCCAACTTGTTTGTGGAGCCAAGAACATTTGTCCGATTACTCCTATCGCTCCATTTCCATCAAACAGAAGTAAAACTATTGATGCTATTCCTGAAAGTACTAAAGTATTAAACATTTTTCCCATTTTAAGTTAAATTCCTCGTTGCATATCCTATCATAAATAAACTATATACTCCAGCTACAAAGTATTGGTCTATCCAAACATATGGACTTATATAATTTAAAGTTAAGAATCCTGGGATTGAAGCTATCCAGACAATTGTTCCAACTAAGAAAATCATTCCTCCTGGATTTTGAATATCCCAACCAGCTACATTTAGGACTGAACAAACAATCATTACAAATAAGAAGAATAATAAAATATAAGTATACTCTCTGTGTTGGTCGTCGTTATTGAAATAACTTAAATCGCTTGTTTTTAATCCTTTGAACCAATCATTAAAAGTCATTCCTGTTGAATTAAATGACAAGTAAGCCCAATAAGCATCATCTTCTAATAGTTGATAACCATTTCCTACATCAATTAATAATCTTCCTTTCATTCTTGCATAATCTGAAGACATTGAATGAGCTACTAATACTTCACATGAACTTCCATTTGCTGATGGTGAAATTGCACTTGCTAAGACTAAAGTTTTATCTTGATTAAGTAATTCTATTTTACAATTAACTAAGTTTCCATTTTTTGCTGTTATATTGAATCCGAAATCTGTTGATACTGTTGAATTTCTTACTCCTACTCCTGGGAATACGAACCATTTTAATCCTTCATAATCTGAAACATAAGTATATTCATCTGCTCCTGTAGACATTACTAATGTATAACTTGTTTGTGTTGGTCTAATTGTTTGTGTGTTTGTTGTATATCCTGTTTTAGATGCTGTTATTTCATGGTCATAATTTGGATTTAACCAAGCTGTGAAAGAACCTGCTGAATCTGTTATTCCATTTGATACTGTTGTTGTTTCTCCTGATATTGTTCTACTAATTGAAATATCTACTCCACTAATTGCTGTATTGAAAGAAGTTGCTGTTACAAATGTTACATATATTCCATCTGTTGCAGCTAATAGGTATAATGTTTTTTCTGTTACATTTGAATTGTATGTTTGTGATTCTGGTTCCCATATTCTATTTGGGTAGCCATCTCCTAAATAATTTACATATGAATCTACATTAAATGTTTGATTTGGTGTTGCACAGAATTTATAGTTAGTTGCATTTCCTGAATCAGTATAAGTGTATGTTTTTGTGACATCACCACTTCCTAAATAATAAATGAATGTGCTTGTCTGTATTGTTCCAGCTACATTTGTTAAAGTTGATTCATCCCTGAATGATATATTTAAAAAATCATCTGTGTAAGATGCATTACAAATTGTCCATACTGCTTCACTTATATTTTGATAAGAATAACTTGAATAAAAAGTATCTCCTGCATAAGTAAATTTCCATCTTACGCTTCTGTCTTGAACTCCTAGTGGAATATCTAATGTTTTTGAATAAACTGTTCCTTCTTTTGTTGTTGAATATTCTGTTCCATTATAATCTAAAGTAACTGCTGTTAAGTTTGCTCCGTTTGATACATCTATTTTGAATGTTTCGCTTTTTGTTTCATAAGAAGAAGAGTTTAATGTTCTTGAGTTTTCAAATACTTTATATCCCCAAGATACTTCTTTGCTGTTTTCATTTCCTACTGAATCATTTGCGTAGACTGTTAGACTTGTTTTTTCGTTAGTTGATTGATTAAATGCTTCATTGAATAATGTTTCTGTTGTGCAAGAGAATGTATTATTTGTGTTATTATATTCATACCAACAAGCATCTAAGTTTGTGTCGTTTATGTATCCTGTTAAGTTTAAAGTACTTCCCTCTTTTAAATAATTGAATGTTTCATTTGGAGAGAGTAAGTCTATTGAAGGGGCTTGAGTATCTAAAAATAAAGAGTAGTTGCTTGGTGCGAATCCACAATCTCCATCTGAATCACATGCCTTGACGTTCCAGATTATGTTATCTGTTATTGTTCTGTTGAATGTTCGTGTTGAACTAAATATATTTGTTGGAACTGAAAGAACTATTGATTGTATAGCATAAGCTAAATTTGAGTCAGCACTACCATGCCAACCATGTGTCCAATTAATATAATCATCTTCTTTAGGAAATGGAGATGTAGTAGTTCTTTGAAAATTTGATTGTGCCCCACTACTATCAACAAAAATATAATAATCAGTTCCAGCAGATAAAGAATAAGAAAAAGTTGCAACTTTTTCTGAAAGACTTCCAGTTTGTAAAGTTGTTATACCATTACTAGCCATTAAACGCACTCTTGTTCCAGAAGTCCCAGAGCTCATTGTTGCAGAAATAAGATTAATTGCTTCCTTTGTTGTAAATTTAATCCCTGTTGGGAAGGATTGTCCACCATTAAAAGTCATGCTCCCCCCATGATTTTCTGTATTATTTTCAAATTGTTCAAATGTCGTTAAATTATATTTACTCCAACTTCCACTTTCATTAGTCCATAAAGACATATTAGTTAATGTTGCTCCTCCTGTAACTTCTGCTGTTGCATTGAATTGAATATTGTTTGTTGTTGAAGTATAATTGTCTGCTGGGGAGTTTAGTGTTACTTGTGCCGCATCACTTGTCATCCAATATATACCAGTTTCATATAAGTAGTAACTTGTCGTGTCTGAATCAATTAAAACTTGATTACCTGTGCTATTTATATAATATGTATTAATAGCCCTATTATCATAACCATTTCCATAAGAACGGTAACCCTGTATATAAAGATGTATCTCTCCACTAAAATTATTATCTGGAATTGAAATGTTTCTATCGCTAGTGTATGATGTTTTTATTCTAAGTATAACTGAATCTACATCTTCTGGAATTGTATAGTATTCATCATAATAGAAACTTCTTGATTTTCCATAGTCACCATCAACCCATCCGTATGTACCCCAGTTTCCATCACGCATAAATGAAGAGTCATCAACATATCCACTAATTGTATAACTATCTTGAAATTCTTGATAAACTATAGGTTTAGCTCCCCAAACTGCCAATTCTTCAATAATTCTTCCTTGTGTTTCAATTCTCCAATCTACTGTTCTGCTTGGTTTTTTTTCTCCTGATAGTTGAACTATGTAATTTCCTGCGTTAACTTCGTCTCCTAAGTTATAATTAATCCATCCTTTGTGAGTTCCTGTTTTTACTTCTTTGCAAACTTCTTGATTAGTTCTATTATCTAATTCAATCTTTTTTTCTTTAGTACATTGAGTTTCGTAATCTGCTACATCTCCCCAGTATTGGAATTTGCTCCATCTAATATCTTGTTCAATCCATTCTCCGTTATCTTGTAAAGTATAAAATTTATTATCATCAATTAAAACCCCATCATCTGCTAAGTATATTTCCATCTTAGAAAGGCAGGTATTATCATTACCACAAATGTTTGTATGTTCTGTTAATGCAATTTGGAGTTTTGTTTTGCCTAACCAGTTCTTTATTTCAATTGGTTTGTATTTTTCCCAGAGTTTATTGTATTTAATATTCTTTCCATGTAGGTCATAATCTAATTCATTTGTATCAATTGAATGTTTAGAATTTAATGAGAAGGCAGAAGCAAAGCTAAGTAAGAATACGCTTAAGATTAATATTGCGAATATTTTTTTCATTTTCTTTTTCTTCCTCCTCTCTTATATGGAAATTTCTTTTTATCCCTGTTCTTTCGTTCTAAACAATCTAGGTCTCTCATTCCATCTCTTCTTTCAACCCAATCATCATAGTTTTCTTCTGGCTCTAAACATTCTTCTATCATTTCGCTAAAGGGTATTTTAGAATGTAATGTTGGAGTGTATCTTCCAGAATGTTTTTTTGATTTCTTGTTTTTCATTTTCTGATTTCCAATTAATTAAAATTCTATTCGGACTATTTCATTTAATTTTAATATTGTTGGTATTGTGGTTCGGGTTCACTCATTGACAATTTTCCACTTATTATTCCTGAAATTATTGAGAATATTATTGCTAATACAAACATTCCTGGTGTAAAGTTTATTATTGAACAAGTTATTGTATCACTTTGTAAAGCAGGGTTATACGATTTATTATTAACGCCTAATGCTGCTTCATTCGGGTCTACATATCCTACACAGTTTGCACTATTGCTTCCTTTT